>QMME01000103.1 GCA_003647095.1 Deltaproteobacteria bacterium | reverse complement strand
CCCAACGGTCCCTTCGGGGCCAAGGAGGTCGGGGAAGGGGCCATCATGCCCACCATCCCGGCGATACCGAACGCGCTCTACGCCGCCACCGGCGTCCGCTTCGAGAAGCTGCCGGTCAGCGCCGAGCGGGTGCTGGCCGCCCTCAAGGGCGAGAAGCTCCCCGACGAGGCCAACCTGGGCCCCGGCTTCTGCAAGCCCCGCCCGCCGGAAAAATAGTCCCCCCTGGAGGCCAGCAGATCATGAGCACATCCCCGGAAATCACCGACACCATGACCCTGACCGCCGCCCTGGACGAGGCCTGGCGCTGCCTGCAGTGCGCCGATCCACCCTGCCAGCAGGGTTGCCCGGCCGGGGTGGAGGTACGCACCTTCATCCGGCAGATCCGCAACCTCGATCTGCGCGGTGCCGCCCTGACCATCCGCCGGGCCAACGTGCTGGGCAGCAGCTGCGCCCGCGTCTGTGCCCAGGCCGAGCAATGCCAGCGCCAGTGTACCCGCGCCCAGTTGGACCGCCCCATCGACATCGCCGGGCTGCAGCGTTTCGCCTGCGACTACGAGATCTCCAACGGCGCGGTGCTGCCGCCGGCCGCCCCCTCCAGCGGCCACCGGGTGGCGGTGGTTGGTGCCGGTCCGGCCGGCCTGGCGGCCGCCGCCGAGCTGGCCCGGCTGGGTCACCAGGTGGAACTGTTCGAGAAGGCCGAGCGGCCCGGGGGCCTGCTGGCCCACGGCATTCCTCCCACGCGCCTGCCCCAGCAGGTGGTCGATCACGAGATCGCCGCCGTGCAGGCCCAGGGGGTCACCATCCACACCGGCCGGCCGGCCGAGCGCATCGAGCAGCTGCGTGACCGCTTCGAAGCGGTGGTGGTGGCGGTGGGGCTGACCCGCTCCCTTCCCCTGGCCCTGCCCGGCGAAGACCTGCCCGGAGTGTATCCCGCGCTGTCCCTGCTGGCCCATCGCCTGGGTCCCGCCGCTCCGCGCCTGGGGCCGCGCGTGCTGGTCATCGGCGGCGGCAACACCGCCATGGACGCCGCCAGCAGCGCCCGGCGCCTGGGTGCCCGCGAAGTCACCGTGCTCTACCGCCGCTCCGAGGCGGAGATGCCCGCCTGGGCGGAAGAGATCGCCCGTGTGCGCCGGGAGGGTGTGACCATTCGCACCCAGGTGCAGCCGGTGGAGTTCATCGCCGCCGACGGCCGGCTGGCGGCGCTGCGCTGCCAGCTCACCGAGCTGGGCGAGCCCGATGAAAGCGGCCGGCGCCGCCCGGTGCCGGTGGCGGGCACGGTGTTCGAGCTGGCGGCCGACGCCGTGCTGGTGGCCGCCGGGGAGACGGTGGACCTGGACCTGGCCCGGGCCCTGGGCCTGCGCATCGGCGAGCGGGGCCGGGTCTTCGACAACCCGGCGCTGGGGATCTTCGCCGCCGGCGATCTCGGCAATGCCCGGCGCACCGTGGTCGACGCCGTGGCCGCCGGCCGGCGGGCGGCCCGGGCCGTCCACGAGAAGCTGGGTGCCGGCAGCGTACCGGCCGCGCCCCGGCCGCAACTCCCCGAGCAAGTCGACCTGGGCGTCGACCTCTGCGGGGTGCGTTTCCAAAACCCCTTCCTGCTGGCGGCCGCTCCCCCCACCGACGATCTCGACATGCTGCGCCGGGGCCTCGAGGCCGGCTGGGCCGGGGCGGTGCTCAAGACCACCGCCGTGGAGTCGGAGCCGGTGGAGCTGAAGTACCCCATGATGCACGGCTACGACGTCTACGGCCGGCGCCTGGTGGGGCTGGGCAACATCGATCTCATCAGCGAGCACCACATCGACGTGGTGGAGAAGCGCCTGCGCGAGTTGCGCCGGGAGTTTCCCGGCAAGGTGCTGGTGGGTTCGATCATGGGCTCCGAGCGCCAGCACTGGCAGGAGCTGGTGGAGCGGCTGGAGGAGGCCGGGGCCGACATCATCGAGTGTTCTTTTTCCTGCCCCCAGGGCACCCTGGGCGGGGAGGGCTCCTTTGCCGGGCAGATGCTGGGACAGAACGTCGAGCTCACCCGCCAGGTGACCTCCTGGATCAAGGCCGCGGCGCGGCGGGCACCGGTGGTCATCAAGATCACCCCCCAGGTGGCCGACATCAAGGCCGTGGCCCGGGCGGTGGCCGCCGGCGGCGCCGACGCCGTGTGCGCCTCCAACACCATTCCCAGCCTCATGGGTATCGATCTCGACAACTTCCTGCCGCTGCCCACGGTGGGCGGCAGCAGTTCCTTCGCCGGGCTGTCGGGTCCGGCCATCCTGCCGATTACCCTGCGCAACATCGCCCTGGTGGCCCAGGCCTCGGGGTTGCCGGTGACCGGCACCGGCGGTCCCGTGGGCTGGCGCGACGCCGTACAGATGATGCTGGTGGGTGCGGTGACGGTGCAGTTCTGCACCGCGGTGATGACCTTCGGCTTCGACATCATCGAGGACCTGCAAAGCGGCCTGGCCTGGTACCTCCACGAGAAGGGCTTGTCCTCTCCCGCCCAGCTGGTGGGCCGGGCCCTGGACAGGATCACCACCCACGATCAACTCGCCCAGCCGGGGCCGGTGCGCTCCCGCATCGACGAGCAACTGTGCATAGGCTGCGGCCGCTGCTTCATCACCTGCCGTGACGGCGGCCACCGGGCCATCGAGTTTTCCGACCAGCGCCTGCCCCGCGTCGACGACGAGCGCTGCGTCGGCTGCGGCATGTGCCAGGCGGTGTGCCCGCTACCCGGTTGTATTCACATGGAAGTCTCCGGCACATGAGCCCGCGGGTGAAGGTGCAGATCTTCGGCGCCCTGCGCCGCCAGGCAGGTGCCAGCCACTTGTTTCTCGAGCTGCCACCGGGAGCAACGGTGGCCGACGCCCTGGCCGCGGCCGGCATCGCCGACCGCGTGGACGTGTGGACCCTGGTCAACGGCAGCCGGGCCGGGCACGACCGGAGACTTGCCGAGGGTGCCGAGCTGGTCTTCTTCCAGCCGGTGGGCGGGGGATGAGCTCGGTGGAGGACCATTTTCGCAGCAGCGACGCGGAGATTGCGGCCGAGGCGGAAAAACCGGGCCTTTTTCCTTGCACCTGACCATCAATACGGTAAAAAAAGACGGCAAGCAGGGTCAGTGCCGGGAGGTAGCCGAAGATGAGCTGGCTCGATAGCAGGCGCCCGCGTTACGACGCCGCCGACAAGGTCACCGGCAAGCTGCTCTATCCGTCCGATCGCACCATGGACGGCGCACTCTGGGTGGAAGTGGTGCGAGCCGCGCATCCTCACGCCCTCATCCGCAATATCGACACCAGCCGGGCCGAGGCCGCTGCGGGGGTGGTGCGGGTGCTGACGGCCAAGGACGTGCCCGGCCTCAACGCCTTCGGCATCCAGGTCCAGGATCAACCCGTGCTCTGCCACGACCGGGTTCGTTACCAGGGAGACGCCGTGGCCCTGGTGGGGGCCGAAAGCCGCCGGGCCGCCCGCGAGGCCGCCCGCCTGGTCGAGATCGACTACCAGGTCCTGGAGCCGCTCACCGACCCGGAACGGGCCATGGCGGCAGACGCTCCCGCCCTGCATCCCGGCGGCAACATCCTGCACCAGGGTCACTTCAGCAAAGGCGACATCGAGGAGGGCTTCGGCAAGAGCGCCGTGATCGTGGAAGACGTCTACCAGGTACCCATGATCGACCACGCCTTCCTGGAGACCGAGGCCGGCCTCTCCTACTACGACGGCGAGGTGCTGGTAGTGGAATCCTGCGGCCAGTACGTCTTCCGCGACCAGACCCAGATCGCCCGCTCCCTGGGCCTGCCCCTCGACAAGGTACGGGTGACCGCCCCCTTCGTAGGCGGCGCCTTCGGCGGCAAGGACGAGATCACCGTACAGATCCACCTGGCACTGATGACCTACCACACCAAGCGCCCGGCCCGGATGGTGGCCACCCGCGCGGAATCCATCGTCTCGCACACCAAGCGGCACGCGGCCCGCATGTACTACAAGACCGGTGCCAGCCGCAGCGGCAAGCTGCTGGCGGTACAAGCCCGCTTCGTCTCCGACACCGGGGCCTACGCCTCGCTGGGGGGGCCGGTGCTCAACCTGATGATGGAACACGCTGCCGGCCCCTACCTGGTTCCGCACTTCCAGGTGGACGCCTACGCCGTCTACACCAACAACGGCTTTGCCGGCGCCTTCCGTGGCTTCGGCTGCACCCAGGCCTGCCTGGCCATGGAGAGCCAGATGGAACGCCTGGCCCGGGCCCTGCGCATCGATCCCCTGCGCTTCCGGCAGATGAACGTGCTGCACCAGGGAGACCTGGCCGCCCTGGGCTACCCCATGAAACTCGAGGTGGGGGCCGAGGCCACCATCCGCTCGGCCCGGCGCAGCAAGCTGTGGCGCAACCGGCGGGCGCTGCGCCAACCTCCCGCCAGCTACGGGCCCAGCCGGCGCCGGTACATCCGCCGCGGGGTGGGTGCGGCCAGCCAGATGCAAGGGTTGGGACTGGGCATCGGCATACCAGACTACGCCGAGGTGGAGATCGAGCTGGCCCCCGGTCCCCGGGCTACCATCAAAGCCGGCACCACCGAGATCGGCCAGGGTGCCTACCACGCCTACATCCTGGAAGCCGCCGAGCGCCTGGGCCTGGAGCCCGGTCAGATCCGGGTTGTCGGCGCCGACACCGGCCGCACCCCCGATTCCGGAACCACCACCGCCTCGCGCACCACCTACGCCGTCGGCAACGCCATCCTGCTGGCCGCCGGCAGGCTGGAGCAGGAACTGGGCCGGCGCGCTGCCCGGCGGCTGGGCTGGCCGGCCGGTGCCGGCAAGCTGCGTGACGGTGGTTTTACGGGAAGCGGTGGTTGGGTTGCCCTCGACGAGTTGCTGGCCGGGCAGAGGGTTTCCGCCCGGGCCACCTTCCACGTGCCGGTGCAGGACGTCGAGATGGGCGACGGCCTGCCCCACCTGCTCTATTCCTACGGCACCCACGTGGCCCTGGTGGAAGTCAACACCCTCACCGGCGAGATCCGCGTGGTCCGTTTGGAAGCCCACCTGGACGGCGGGCAGGTGATTTCCCGCACCGGCTTCGAGGGACAGAGCGAGGGAGGAATAGCGCAGGGTATCGGCTACGCCCTGTTCGAGGAGGTGCGCCTGGACCGGGGCCGCTTCGTCGACACCAACTTCGACAAGTACGTACTGCCCACCAGCCTGGACGTGCCGGTGGACATGCGCACCGTCCCGGTCATGGTACGTGACAGCACCGGTCCCTTCGGAGCCAAGGGAATCAGCGAGACCTGCATGGTAGGCCCCACCCCGGCCATTCTCAATGCCATCGAGGATGCCATCGGGGTGCGTTTCACGCGCCTGCCGGTGCGGGCCGAGGATGTCTTGCAGGCTCTGCGGGAGAAGGAAAAGAAAGATGAAGGTTGACGTCCAGCTGACCATCAACGGCCAGCCCGCCCAGTTCCGGGTCGAGCCCACGGAGAGGCTGGTAGACACCCTGCGCGAGCGGGCCGGGCTCACCGGTACCAAGGAAGGCTGCGGTGTCGGCGAATGCGGGGCCTGCTCGGTGCTGCTAGATGGCAAGCTGGTCTCCTCCTGCCTGGTGCTCACCGTGGCCGCCCACGGCTGCCGGGTGGACACCGTCGAGGGCCTGGCCCGTGACGGGCGGCTCAATGACTTGCAGCGGGCCTTCATAGAAGAAGGCGCGGTGCAGTGCGGTTACTGCACCCCCGGAATGCTCATGGCCGCCGAGTACCTGCTGGGTCGCTACGCGCGTCCCACCACGGAGCAAATTCGCCAGGCCATCTCCGGCAACCTTTGCCGCTGTACCGGCTACCGCAAGATCGTATCCGCCATCCGCAAAACGGCCCGCCAGCGGGCGGCACGCCGAACGGGGAGGTAGAACCATGGAACCTGTATCCACCACCGGCATGAAACTCATCACCCAGGCGGTGCAGAAACTCATAGATGCCGAGGAAGAGGGAGTACTGGCACTGGTGGTACGTTCGCTGGGCTCGGCCCCGGGCCGCCTGGGTGCCAAGGCCCTGATCCTGCCCGATGGCTCCATCCAGGGCACGGTGGGCGGCGGCGTGGTGGAGGCCCGGGTGATAGCCGACGCCCTGAACGTACTCGAGGACGGGCGTGGTCCGCGCACCTTGCACTACAAGCTGTCGGAGCTGGGCATGTCCTGCGGCGGGGAGATGAGCGTCTACCTGGAGCCTCTGCAGCCGCCGCGGAGCGTGGTGTTGTTCGGTGCCGGCCACGTGGGCGCCGCCCTGGCCCGGGTGATGAAACTGCTGGGTTGCCGCCTGCGGGTGGTGGACGATCGTCCCGAGTGGGCCAACCGCGAGCGTTTTCCCGACGCCGATGAACTGATGGTGATGCCCTTCGGCGAGGCGCTGGCCAAGAATCCCCCCGGTCCGCGCGATCACGTCATCATCGTCACCCGGGGCCACGACCACGACCAGGCGGTGTTGGAAACGGTCATCGAACAGCCGGTGGCCTGGATCGGCATGATCGGCTCCAAGCGCAAGGCCGCGGCGGCCCTGGGCAAGCTCAAGGAAAAAGGCGTGGACCGGGAGCTGATAGAACAGGTGCGCTGCCCCATCGGCCTGGACATCGGCGCCGTCACCCCGGAGGAAATCGCCGTGGCCGTGGCCGCCGAACTGGTGCTGCTCTGGCGCAAGGGCGGCGGCAGGAAAGAGAGCCCGGCCCGTCCGGCCAAGCCGGCCAAGCCCCGGCCGGCCCCGGTCGCAGCCGAAGACCAGGGCGAGCCCGAGTAACCAGGGAGAAGGCGGCGGATGATCGACTACCTGCGCCTGAGCCAGCTCGACGACGTGCTGGAGATGCTCTGGGCCGAGGGGCCCGGCATTCTCATGCTGGCCGGCGGCACCGACATCCTGGTACGCCCGCAACCATTTGCCGGTGCCCGTATCCTGCTGGACATCAGCCGCGTGGAACAACTGCGCGACATCGCCGTCGATCCCGCCGACGATTGCCTGGTCATCGGGGCGGCAGCCACCCACGAGGAGGTGGCCTGGCACCCGCAGGTGAGCCGCAGAGCCCAGTTGCTGGCACAGGCCTGTCGCCTGGTGGGCTCGGCCCAGATCCGCAACCTCGGCACCCTGGGCGGCAATCTCGGCAATGCCTCCCCGGCCGCCGACTCGGTGCCGGCCCTGGCCTGCCTGGATGCCGAGGTGGTGCTCAGCGGGCGCAACAAGCAACGCCGCCTGCCGGTGTTGGAGTTCTTCACCGGGCCGGGCAGCAGCGTGCGCCAGCCCGACGAGGTGATCAGCTCGCTGCGCCTGCCCCGGCAACGTGGCCGCCAGGTGTCTTTTTTCCTCAAGGCCGGCCAGCGCCGCGGCATGTGCTGCTCCAAGGCCTCGGTGGCCTTCCGGGCCCGGAGCCATTCCGACGGGCGGCTCAGCGGCGTCCGGGTGGCCCTGGGGGCGGTGGCACCCACGGTGGTCCGCGTACCGGAAGCCGAGCAGGTGCTGGAGGGACGGCGGATCGAGCCACGGCTCATCGACGAGGCCGCCGCTGCCTGCAGCCGGGCCGCCCGCCCCATCGACGACATCCGCTCCACTGCCGAATACCGCAAGGCGGTCGTCGGGGCCCTGCTCACAGACGGCCTTTTTCGGCTCGGCGACAAGATGAAGCAACGGCGCAGACCCCGGCGCCGGCGCCCGCGATGAAACCGCTGCAACCGGCCGGGGTGGTGCTGGCCGCCGGGCTGTCGCGGCGCATGGGCAGTCCCAAGGCGTTGTTGCGCCTGGGCAATACGACCTTCCTCGACAGCCTGCTGGCATCGCTTCTCCAGGCGCGGCTCTCGCCGCTGCTGGCGGTGGTAAGCAGCACCATCGCCGACACCGTGCGCCGTGACTGCCGGCTGGACGAAGCCCGGCTGCTGGTCAACCCCGACCCCGACAGCGCCCCCATCGACTCCCTGCGCCTGGCCCTGGGCCGGGTCCCGGACAGCCCGGGGGTGGTGTTCTGCCTGGTCGACCAGGCCAGCCTGGAACCGGCCACCGTGGCCGCGGTGGCCGCGGCCCTGGCACGGACCCCGGTGGCGGTGGCCAGCTATCGTGGCCGTCCCGGCCATCCCACCGCCTTCCGCCGGGACGTCTTTGCCCGCCTGCTGGGCCCGGAGGCGAACCACGGCGCCGACAAGCTGGTACAAGAGCTGCGCCGCCAGGGCCAGGTGCTCGAGGTCGACTGCGACGACCCCGGAGTAGTGCGCAACATCAACACCCGCGACCGGCTGCAGCGCTTCCTGGCCGGCAAGATCGACTGAAGCCGAGGTAACAGCAATTGCCCCCCGTCCGCGAGCCCTTCCCGAGCACCACCAACCAGGAAACCGCTTCGGAGCAACTGCCCATGCGCCGGCCCCTGCTGGCCCTGGCCGGGGCCTTCGCCGCCGGGGTATTGCTGCGCCTGTGGTCGGGCTGGCCGGCCCTGCCCGGCTGGCTGGGAGCCGCTCTGGCGGTGAGCGCGGCCCTGGCATCCCGCCGGCGAGTGGCCGGCGAGTGGCGTTTCCTGCTGTGGCTGCTGGCGGTGCTCATGCTGGGCTGGGTGCGGCCGCTGGCGATCGCCGTTCCCGACCTGCCCGTCTCGCCGCGTGGTGTACTGCTTGGCGAAGCCGAATCGTCCTGGCAGCAGTACCGGAATTCGCGGCAGTTGCTGGTGCGGGCCCGGTCTTTCGGTTCACCCGGCGGCAGCCACCGGCCACTGCCGGCCCTCGTGCAGGCAACCGTTTTCACCGGCCGCGGCAACGCCAGCTGTCCCCCGGTCCTGCCCGGCGACCGGGTGCGCCTGGCCGGCAAGCTCTCTCTCCCCCGCGGCTGGCACGACCCCGGCGTGCCCGACCGGGCCAGGCGACTGCAGCGGCGGGGGATATCGCTAACCCTGTCGGTGAGCGATTGCCGGCAGGTCCTGGTGGAGCCGTCCCCGGCGGGGCTGCGCCCGGCGGCCTGGCTGGCAGGCGCCCGCGAGCGGTTGCGCCGGTTCTTCGTCGGCAACGGCGGCCCCCGGGCCGGGGCCCTGGTGGCGGCCATGGTCAGCGGTCATCGCCAGGCGGTGCCAGCCGATTTACAGCAGGATTTCCGGCGCGCCGGCCTGGCTCACCTGCTGGCGGTCTCCGGCCTGCACCTGGGCATGGTGGCGCTGGGGTTGTACCTGCTGCTGGTCCTGTTACTGGTGCACCTTCCCGCACTGGCGCTGCGCTGCGACGTGCGTCGCCTGGTCGCCGCCTTGTGCCTGCCGGCAACCCTGGTCTACTGCCTGCTGGCGGGAGCGGGATTCTCGGCGGTGCGGGCCGCGGTGATGGTCGCGGCTTTCCTGGTGGCGGTGCTACTGGGCCGGGCCCGTGATCCGCTTAACGTGCTGGCCCTGGCCGGGCTGGTGATTGTGGCCCTGTGGCCGCACTCGTTGTATTCACCGGGCTTCCAGCTGAGCTTCGCCGCGGCCGGGGGAATCATCCTGGCTGTGGGCCCGCTGTGCCGGCACCTGGGAATCCCCCTGCAACAACCGGCAAACACGGCACGGGTCCGCCGCCTGTGGCAGCGCCTGGCCCAGTACCTGGTGGTATCGCTGGTGGCCGGGTTGTTTACCGCGCCCCTGGTGGCCTACCACTTCAACCAGGTGGCCATGGCCGGACCGTTGCTCAACCTGGTGGCGGTTCCGCTGGTGGGCTGGTGGATAGTGCCGCTGGGACTGCTGGCCGGATTGCTGCTGCCCCTGAGCACCACCCTGGCATCATGGCTGCTGCAGCTGGCGGTGGTGCCAGCCGAATGGTTAGACAAGTTGGCCGGCTGGGTCTCCGCCCTTTCCTGGTCGTCGTATACCGTACCCACCCCGGCCTTGGGCCAGGTGCTCCTGCTGTTGTTCGGGTTGCTGCTGCTGGCCGCCGGACTGGCCAGACGGCGGGTGCGTATCTTTTCCCTGGCCGTGCTGGCGACGGCGCTGCTGTGGAGTCCGCTGGCCCGGCTGGTACGGCACCTGGATGACTCGTTCACGGTCATGTTCATCGACGTCGGCCAGGGAGATTCCACCCTGGTGCGTTTCCCCTCGGGCTATACCCTGCTCGTAGACGGCGGCCCGGCCACGCCGGGAGGGTTCGACACCGGCAGACGGGTGGTGGCGCGGGTACTGTGGGACCGGGGTATCACCAGGCTCGATGCCCTGGCTCTCACCCATCCCCAGGCCGATCATGCCGGTGGTCTGCCGGCCCTCGTCGAATTATTCCATCCACGTGAACTGTGGACATCACAGCCCCTGGCGGTAAACCCGGCCGGGGCCGCCGTGCTGGCGGCCTGTCGAGAGCGGGCGGTGACCATCAGGCGGCTAGGGGCCGGCCTGGTACCCCACCGGGAAGACGCTTGCCGGGCAGAAGTGCTCTGGCCGGAAGACGGTTGTGAAGAGCTCGACCTGAATGAACGCTCGCTGGTGCTGCGGGTCGGCTGCGCCGGCCACGACGTCCTGCTCACCGGCGACCTGGAGGCGGACGGGGAACGCGGCCTGTTGAAAAGCAGGCGCGACCTGCGGGCCGAGGTACTCAAGGTCGGCCACCACGGCAGTAGAAATGCCACCTCGGCGGAGCTGCTCGAGCGGGTACGGCCCCGCCAGGCGGTGATCTCGGTGGGCCGCGACAACCCTCACGGCCTGCCCAACCCCGTCACCGGCGAGCGCCTGCGCCGGGCCGGTGTGCGTATCTGGCGCACCGACCGCCACGGTGCCATCACCGTCACCCTGGGCCCGGGGGGTCTGGAGGTTGAACCCTTCACCAGGTAAACCGGTAAGGGACACCAAAAGGTACCACCCACGTGTTAAGGTTTGCGTGTGGACGTGCGCTGAGGTTGCAGGGGTGTCCGGATTCCGGACACGGTGTAGCGATTCCGGACCAGACAGGATGTCGCGGTGCAATCTGTGCTGTGCGGAATTGCTGTTTAATATCGGCAGGATATGTTTCCAAAGCGAACAGCTCCCCGGCTGGCAGGATTTTTGCTTGTGCTTCTTGTCATCATGCCGAGACCCCTAAGATACATGCCCCGGCCAGAGACCACCTTCGAGGTCACTACTCGCACCCTACAAGGCCGGCTGCTGCTGCGCCCCTCGAAGAAGCTCAACTCCATCATCCTGGGTATTGTCGGCCGCGCGCTGGCAATGTACCCGGTAAAGCTGCACTTGCTGGTAGTGGCCTCGAACCACCTGCATCTGATTCTCACCACCAGTTCCACCAGGCAGTTGGCCTCTTTCATGAACTTCGTAAACGGCAACCTGGCCCGCGAGGCAGGCCGGCTGCACGGCTGGCGCGAGAAGTTCTGGTCGCGGCGTTACCGGGCCATAGCCATCGAAGACGATGCGAAACTACGCGAGCGGGTCAAATACGCACTCTCCCACGGTTGCAAGGAGGGGCTGGTGCTGCGACCCGGCCAGTGGCCGGGGGTGAACTG
>QMME01000102.1 GCA_003647095.1 Deltaproteobacteria bacterium | reverse complement strand
TCATGTTATTTTTGCTGTGTCATGGTGGTGAAGGTATTGGCCCGGCTACGATCCGATTCAGTCGTCCCGTGCCAGGGTGAGGAAGTAGACCAGCTGCAGGATGCTGGTAAGCAGGGCGGCCAGGTAAGTCATGGCAGCTGCCGTGAGTACCTTGCTCACGCCCCCGAGTTCGGTCTGGGAGACTATGCCGGCGGCGGCCAGGTTGCGCTTGGCGCGGCGGGATGCGTCAAGCTCGACCGGCAGGGTGACCAACTGGAACAGTACTACCGCCGAGAACAGGGCGATGCCCGCCCAAACCAGCCCACCTGCATGGAGCAGAAAGCCGATGATGATGAGGACGAACGACAGGTTGGATCCCAGGTTGGCCGGGCCCACCAGCGACTGGCGTAGTGTCATCAGGGCATAGCGCTGGTGGTCCTGGATGGCGTGACCCACCTCGTGGGCGGCGATACCCAGTGCGGCCAGCGAGCGGCCCTGGTAGACGTCGGGAGAAAGCCTGACCACTTTCTTGAGGGGATGGTAGTGGTCGGAGAGCATGCCCTGGTGCAACTCCACCTCGACGTTGCGAATGCCGCTCGAGCGCAGCAGCTGGCGGGCGGCCTCGGCGCCGGTCATGCCGCTCGAGGCGGCCACCTTCGAGTACTTGGAGAAGGCAGCCTTGACCCAAGCGGCGGCCAGCAGCGACAGCAGTATGCCCGGGCCGACGATGATCAGGTACATCGGGTCAAAAAACATGGCTGAATCCCTCCTTCCCAGTTCACCCCACGCACCACGAGAAGCTAAGGCCTGTCATGTGGATGTCAACCGTTGGCCCGCCCGTATCGGCCGGCCGTGCAGGATATGCTCAGAAGTTCCAGCCCAGCGCCAGCATACCGCCACTGTCGGTGGGTGCCAGAGCCACCGTGAATCCGGCCGGACGAGATGGCAGTAGCCGACCCTCGG
Source organism: Deltaproteobacteria bacterium (assembly GCA_003647095.1). GTDB lineage: Bacteria > Myxococcota > B64-G9 > B64-G9 > B64-G9 > B64-G9. The sequence continues at coordinate 10,503 of QMME01000102.1, read as the reverse complement.
CGCCGTCGTCCATGAGCCCGGAGTTGTAGATCTCGGCGGCCGAGCTGATCTGTCCCCAGGAGATGAACTCGAACACGCAACTGAGCAGCAGCAGACCACCACCCGCCGCGAAGGCGTAGATACCAATGTTGTCGGGCAGGTTCTTCTGCACCCCCGGCATGTAGGCCACGCCGCCGAAGGCCATGGCCGCCAGCGATAGTCCCAGCGAGACGTTGGCGGTGATGTGCCAGGTGCGGTAGCTGTGGAACTTGGCCAGGGCCTCCGGGTTCTCCTTGATCAGATCGGCGAACTCGTGGCCGTCTTCGTAGATGCCGAAGGTTTCCTCGTCCACGGTATAGCTCTCCCCGGCGAAGAAGAGAAAACCATGATGGATGGTGGCTTCCTGGGCCAGGGCCGGTGTGGCCAGGAACAATCCAGCCAGAACAACCAGAGTCGTCTTTCCTCGCATTGCGCACTCCTCCACTCTACTGTGACGCTTTGTCCAACTGTGATGCCACCAGCGGCAGCAGGCCCTGACGGGTCTCCGCCAGCCGTTTGCCGAACTGGCGAACGATGTTGATCATCAACTTCAGGCAGGCCTGGGGTTTTTGCTTCTGCAGGTTGGCGAATTCCCGGCGGGGGATCTCGATCAGCTCGCAGTCGGTTACGGCCGTGGCAGTCACCATTCGCTGTCCTCCAATGAGCAGGCTCAACTCGCCGAAGGACTCACTGGATGTCAACTGGTCGAGACGTCGCTCCTGGCCGGTTTCGTCCTTGATGCTGAGCGCCACCACTCCCACCTTCACCACGAACATGCCCTCGGAGACCATGTTTTGCACGAAGATGGGCGTTCCCTGGGGAATGCTCCGATCCCGGGCAATCTTGGCCAGCAGCAACAACCCGCTCTCCGAGAAACTGCGGAAGGCAGCGCTGGTCTGCAGCACCTTGGCCCGGCTGACCGCATCGCTGGACATGGCGCCTGTATATCAGCACCTCCCGATCGGGTGCAAGGCAAAAAAAAGAATGCGGGCGCTTACCGGGCTGACCTGTTGCTTGGCACGAGGCTTGCAGGTTTTGTGGTTGACTTTGCCGGATAACGGCGACATCATCCCCCGCCGTCAGCCAGGGCGGGGCACTGGGAGCGAAAGGAGACACAGTGATGAGTCCGAAGAAGGAGATCAGTATTGAGCAGCCCGGCGGCAGGTTGGGAGTTCTCTTGCCGGGTATGGGTGCGGTGGCCACCACCTTCATTGCCGGCGTGGAAGCCGTACGCCAGGGCCTGGCCAGGCCCGTCGGTTCGCTGACCCAGATGGGCACCATTCGCCTGGGCAAGCGCACGGAGGGGCGGGCACCGGCCATCAAGGAGTTCGTTCCCCTGGCCGCCATCGAGGATCTGCGTTTCGGCGGCTGGGACGTCTTCCACGACGACTGCTTCGCAGCCGCCAGCAACTGCCAAGTGCTGGAGCAATCCCTGCTGGAAAAGATCAAGCCCTTTCTGCAGGGGATCAGGCCCATGGCGGCGGTGTTCGACCAGCGCTTCGTCAAGAAGCTGCGCGGGGATACCAGCAACGTCAAGACCCAGGGCACCCTGATGGACAAGGCCGAGGCACTAATGCGCGACATCGATGCCTTCGTCGAGCGCGAGCAGGTGGACCGCCTGGTGATGGTCTGGTGCGGCAGCACCGAGGCCTTCCTGGCGGCGCAGGATGTCCACCAGGACCTGCAGTCTTTCGAAAAGGGCCTACGCGAGAATCACCCGGCCATCTCTCCCAGCATGGTCTACGCCTACGCCGCCCTGCGCAAGGGTATCCCTTTCAACAACGGTGCTCCCAACCTGACGGTCGATATTCCCGCCATGCAGGAACTGGCCGACAAGAACTCGGTGCCCATCTCCGGCAAGGATTTCAAGACCGGCCAGACCCTGATGAAGACCATCATCGCTCCGGGGCTGAAGGCGCGCATGCTGGGGCTCAACGGCTGGTTCTCGACCAACATCCTGGGCAACCGCGACGGCGAGGTGCTCGACGATCCCGACTCCTTCAAGACCAAGGAGACCAGCAAGCTGGGAGTGCTCGACTACATCCTGCAGCCGGACAAGTACCCGGAGCTGTACCAGGACTTCTACCACAAGGTACGCATCAACTATTACCCGCCCCGGGGCGATGCCAAGGAAGGCTGGGACAACATCGACATCTTCGGCTGGCTGGGCTACCCCATGCAGATCAAGATCGACTTCCTCTGTCGCGACAGCATCCTGGCTGCTCCCATCGTGCTGGACCTGGCGTTGTTCTCCGACTTCGCCCGGCGGGCCAGGCTCAAGGGCGTGCAGGAATGGCTCAGCTTCTTCTACAAGTCGCCCATGACCGCCCCCGGTCTCTATCCCGAGCACGACCTGTTCATCCAGCAGAAGAAGCTCAAGAACACCCTGCGCTACCTCATGGGAGAAGACCTCATCACCCACCTGGGCAGCGAGTATTACGACTTCTGAAAGGGACGCCTGGCCGTAGACTTTTTTCACAGCGTATCCCGCCGGCAACATTTCCCGCAGACGTTCTTGATCGCGGTCCCCCAACCAAGTAACCTGCCTGCCACGATCCGCCCGCCCGGCGGCTGCTGCCCGGGCACGGATTGTGCATGGTAGCCAATGCGGGCCGGACAGCTGGCGGCCCGCCGGGAGTCGCTGAGGGAATGTGCGGTATCTGCGGCATTCTGACGCCGGGCGAGGACATCACCGGCAAGCAGCGGCGGGCGCTCGACCACGTCTGCCGCCTGCTCGCCCACCGCGGCCCCGATGCCTCTGGCTCCTGGCAAAACGGCCCCGCCCTGCTGGAACATCGCCGGCTATCCATCATCGACCTCAGCCCCGAGGCCTCCCAGCCGCTTGTCAACGAGAGCGGCGACGTGGCCCTGGTGATAAACGGCGAGATTTACAACTTCGCCGAGTTGCGGAGCGAGCTGGAAGGGCGTGGGCACGAATTCCGTTCCCGCTCCGACAGCGAGGTGGCCCTGCACCTGTACGAGGACGAGGGCGTGGATTTCGTCGGCAGGCTACGGGGCATGTTCGCCCTGGCCATCTGGGACGGGCGGCGGCGGCGCCTGGTGTTGGCCCGGGATCGCTTCGGACAGAAGCCGCTTTTCTACCACCGGGGGCCTGAAGGACTGGTATTCGCCTCCGAGGTGCAGGCCCTGGTGGAAGCCGGACTGGTGGCCCGCCGCTACGATGAGCGGGCCCTGGACGCCTATCTGGCCTTGCAGTACGTCCCCTGCCCCGACAGTGCCTTCAGCGGCGTGCGCAAGCTCGAACCCGGTCACCTGCTGGTGTGCCGACCCGGGGGGAAACCGGAAACGCGCCGTTACTGGCGCCTGCGTTTCGACCAGCGCGACACCCGGCCCCTGCCGGAGTTGGCCGACGAATTGCGCCACAGGCTGCAGGAGGCCGTGCGCCTGCGCCTGGTGGCGGACGTGCCCCTGGGGGCATTCCTCTCCGGTGGCATCGATTCCTCGGCCATCGTGGGACTGATGGCCCAGGTCAGCTCTCGCCCGGTCAAGACCTTCTCCATCGGCTTCACCAGCAAGGATCACAGCGAGCTGGAATTTGCCCGGGAGGTGGCCCGGCGCTTCGCCACCGACCACCACGAGATGAACGTGGAACCCGACATGGTGGACCTGCTGCCGCGCCTGGTGCGCCATTACGGCGAACCATTCGGCGACACCTCCGCCCTGCCCACCTGGTATCTTTCCCACTTCACCCGCCAGCACGTGACCGTGGCCCTGAGCGGGGACGCCGGAGACGAGGCCTTCGCCGGATACCGTCGCTATCGTTACCAGCGGGTCGGCCGCCTCCTGGCCGGCCTGCCCCGGCCGCTGCCGGGTATGCTGGCGCGCCTGCTGGGCGCATTGCCGGTACCGGCCTGGCAGCCGCTGCGCGATTTCGGCAGGCGCCTGGTTCAGGGAGAGGCGCAGCGCTACCTGGGGTTGATAGCCCACTTTCCCTGGGAGGATCGCCGCCGGCTATACACCCCGGAATTCCTCAAGCACATCGCCGGTGACCTGGTGGCCGGAAGATTCGAGCAAATCTTGCGGGAGTCGACGGGGGGCGATCCCACCACCCGCATCATGGATCTGGACGTGCGGACCTACCTGCCGGATGACATCCTGGTCAAGGTGGATATTGCCTCCATGGCCCACGCACTCGAGGTGCGCAGTCCGTTCATCGACCACCAGGTGATGGAACTGGCCGCGGCCATTCCCATCGAGCACAAGCTGCGAGGCCTGTCGGCCAAAGTGGTGCTGCGTCAGGCCGTGCGTGACCTGCTGCCGGAACGGATCCGGCACCGGGGCAAGCAGGGGTTCGCCCTGCCCATCGATCGCTGGATGCGCGAGGATCTGGCCGAGATGGCACGCGACACCCTGCTGGATGCCACCGCTCGCCAGCGGGGCATCTTCCGGCCCCGGGCGGTGGAGCAGCTCATCGAGCGGCATGCCCGGGGTGAATCGCGGGGCCTGCAACTATGGAACCTGCTCATGCTCGAGACCTGGTTCAGAACCTTCATGGATTGAGACGGGTGGGCGGATGGAGCGCATCAAGGTTTTCTACATCATCAATTCCCTGACCCTGGGTGGGGCCGAGCGGCAGATGGCCGAGCTGGTGCGCCGACTTCCCCGCGAGCGTTTTCAGCCAGTGTTGTGCAGCCTGGGAGGCGAAAACGCCTATGCCCACTTGCTGCCCGGGGACCAGCCGCGCTACGTCGTTCGCGGCGGCGGCCGGCTCGAGGTGCTGCGCCGGGTGGGCCGCTGGCTGGCCGCGGAGCGCCCGCACGTCATCCACAGCTTCATGGAATGGTCCAACCTGGTGGCGCGCATGCTGGCCCACCGGGCCGGCCGGCCGCTGGTGGTGACCTCGGTGCGCAGCCGCGTGATGAGGCCGGACTATGCCCTGGTGGAGGGTCTGCTTTCACGGCGCAGCGACGCCGTGGTGGTCAACAGCGTCGGCACCCGGCAGGAGCTGCTGCGCATACAGCGTGTGCCCGCCCGCAAGGTGGTGGTCATCGGCAACATCATAGACTTCGACAGATTCACTCCGCCCAGCGGTCGGGAGAGACAGGAGGCCCGCCGCCAGCTCGGCCTGGACGGTACGACGTTCGTCCTGCCGGGACGGATAAGCGTGTCCAAGCACCAGCTGGGTCTGGTGCTGGCCGCGGCTCGTCTCAAGCGCCGGGGCCGGCTGCCCGACGATGTTCGCTTCCTGCTGGCGGGACGAGTCTACAACCCTTCCGTGCAGCGCACCCTGCAGGGGCTGCTGCGTTGGCACGGCCTGCAAGGGCACTTCATCCTGGCCGGGGTGGTGAGCGGGGCCCGGCAGCTCTACGCCGCCGCCGACTGGGTGGTGTTGCCCTCTCTTTACGAAGGGCTGCCCAACGCCGCCATCGAGGCCCATGCCTGTTGCCGGCCCTTGCTGGTGAGCCGGGCGGCCAACCTGGACGGCATCGTCGCGCCCGGAGAGACCGGTTTAGAGTTTCCCACCGGGCGCGTGGGGCCGCTGGCCGAGGCGCTGCAACGTGCCTTGCAGACCTCACCGCAACAGGCCGTGCGCATGGGTGAAGCCGGCCGCCGGCGGGTGCTGGACAGGTTCGACCCTCAGGCGGCCCTGCAGCAGGTCGTCGACCTTTACGAAAGGCTGCTGGCCGGGCCACGGGAGCCGGGCCGGTGACCAGCGCCATTCATGCCCAGGATCTGCGCAAGGCCACCCGGGGTTCGGGGGCCAATTACCTGGCGGCGCTGCTGCAGGTGGGCATCTTCGTCTTTCACACCGTGGGTGCGCGACTGTTCGGCAAGCTGGCCTACGGGGCCTACATCTTCGCCTGGTCGGTGGTGGAGCTGGCCAACAAGGTGGCCGTGGCCGGATTGGACAAGGGCATCCTGCGGGCCGTGGCCAGCGAGCGGGCACGGCAGGATGACCGGGCCGAGCTCCGGGCCCTGGCCACCGCCCTGCGGGTGGTGCTGCTGGCCTCGCTGGCGGCGGTGGCCCTGATCGAGTTGGGGGCCGGCTTGATCGCCCGCTGGCAGGAAGTGCCGGCCTACGCCCCCACCCTGCGGGCGCTGGGGCCGTTGACCTTCCTGTGGAGCTCGACGGTGGTGCTGGTGGCCGCCACCATGGGCCTGCGCACCATGCGCTACAACCTGCTGGTGCGGGGGGTGGCCGACCCGGCGCTGCTCATCGTCTCGGGTCTGCTCTGGGCCCTGTGCTGGCGCCAGGGCGCGGGCCTGGCCATGGCCCTGGCCCACGTCTGCGCCGCCAGCGCCACCTTCCTGCTGGCCCTGCTGGCCTTCGGGCGTTGCTTCGGCCTGCGGCGGGTGGCGGCGCGGATGCTGCGCGGCCGCTGGGACGGCTCCCTGGTGCGTTTCAGCATTCCCGTGGGACTGGCCGAGCTGCTCAACCAGGCCATCTACCGGGTGGATGTCATCCTCATCGGAGCCTTCATGCAGGATCCTCTCCAGGTGGCCAACTACGGCGCCTGCATACTGCTGTCGAACACCATCAGCTCGGTCCGCTATGCCTTCGACCCGGTGCTCAGCCCGGTGGTGGCCGAGACCATGGTGTCGGGAGACCTGGGCCGACTGCAGCACAACCTGCGCCTGATGGTTCGCTGGGTGACCCTGCTGGCCTTTCCCCTCTTCGTGGTCATGCTCGTTTTCGGCCGCACCTTGCTGGGACTGTGGGGAGAAAGCTATGCCTCGGCCCATACCGCGCTGTCGCTGCTGGCAAGCGGGCACATGATAAACGCCGTGCTGGGCCTGCACCAGTGGCCGGTGGTCATGTCGGGTCGTTCGCGGCTGGATCTTCTCAACAACGCCGTGGCCTTCGCCGTCAACCTGGGGTTGAACCTGTTGCTGATTCCCCGCTTCGGGCTGGTCGGGGCGGCCAGCGCCACCCTGGCCGGCAACCTGGTGCTGCGCCTGCTGCAGGCCATCGAGGTGGGAGTGATCTTTCACATTCATGCCTTTTCCGGGTACTGGTTCAAGGTGCTGCTGTCGGCAGCCGGCCTGGCGGCCGGTGCCCTGCTTCCCGGAGGGCTGGGGCTGGGGGGACCAGGGGCCCTGGCCGTGGGCCTGGCCGTGGGCCTGTTGCTCTACGGCCTGGCGTACCGCCTGCTGGGGCCGGGTCCCGAGGAAAGGAAATTGCTGGGTAGACTGTGGCGTCGCCTGCGGGGACAAGGGGAAGAATGATGGAAGCTGGCTGGACTGCGGTCATCGTTGCCGGGGCCGGACACGGTGCCCGGATCGCCGGACAGGCGGCAGCCCTGGTGCGGGTGGCCGGACTGCCGCCGCTGGCCCGGGCGGTACTGGCCGCCCGGCACGCCGGGGCCGGTGCCCTGCGCCTGGTAGTGGATGCCGATGGGCAGGATAACGAACAGCTCGAGGCCCGGGCCCGCCAGGCCTGGGCAGATGGAGGCGACTTCGAAGTGGTGGAGTTGCCCGGGGGTGCGGAAAGCGATGCCGTGGGCGCGGCCCGGCGTCCGGGCGATGACCTGCTGGTGGTGATGTTCGCCGATGTGGCCTGGGACCCTGCCTTGCTCAAGCAGCTGCTGGGTGCCTGGCGGGAGTTGGCAGACGGAAGACGACCGGCGCTGGCCCTGGTGGAAAGCGAAAAGGAACCGGAACCAGTCCTGGCCGGTCCGGCGCTCCTGCCGGCCGAGCTGGCCGACGACCTGCCGCCGGGCCTGCCCCTGGGCCGGGCGCTTACCGGCTGGAGCGAGGGCGAAAGGTTGCAGCTGCTGCGGATCGAGGGGCGGGCCTTTGCCTGGCGGCTGCGGGAGCGCGCGGATATCGTCCGCGCCGAGAAGCTGCACATGCGCGCCCTGCGACGGCCGACCGACGGCATCGTCTCCCGCTGGCTCAACCGGCCGGTCAGCCTGTGGCTTTCCCGGCACCTGTTCAGCAAGTTGCCGCTGACGCCCAACCACATCACCTTCCTGGCCGCGGCCATCGGTTGGGCGGGCATCGTGCTGGTGTTCCTGTGGCCGGGCTACTGGTGGGTGTTGCTGGGAGCGGCGCTGTTTCACGTCTCTTCCATTCTCGATGGTTGCGACGGCGAAATTGCGCGGCTGCGCTTCCAGTTCAGCCGCTTCGGGGAGTGGTTCGACAACGTGCTAGACGAGATCAACAACGCCCTGTTCATCGCCGGCATCGGTTTCGGCGTCTGGCACAGCGGCGGGGCCGACATCTACCTGGCGGCGGCGCTGTTTCACCTGCTGACGGTCTCGCTGGTGGACTCGGCTACCTTTTACCAGTTGCTCAAGTACCGCGGTGGCTCGGGCAGCATCGACAACATGCGCTGGTTCTTCCAGGCACCCGGGCAGAGCGGACCGGTGCCCCGGCAGGGCAAGCGCGGCGCCGGGCCGATAGTCATGCAACTGGTGCGCCGCGACTTCTATATCTTGCTGTTGTTGCTGCTGGCAGCTGCCAACCTGCTGCCGGTGGGGTTCTGGATAACGCTGGGCGCGGACACCGTCTTGTTCGTGTTGGCGCTCATCCAGTGGAGCTGGCAGCTTAGTCTGAAGTTCCCTACCTGAAAACCACACCAAATCCCCGGTGGTCCGCTACTGGTCGGGCTTTCCCGATGCCTGGCTTGGTGTTGGGGGTGAAAAGGTAGTCACTAAAAAGTGCTTTTATGCTTGACATTTCCCCAATGATGGGCTTTTATTTCTTTATCATGGCATTAAAAATGAGAGCCCACGTAGTCACAACAAGCAGAACCTACAAGGGCAAGACCTACAAGTCCCACTTGCTGCGCCACTCCTACCGCGAAGATGGCAAGGTCAAGAAGAAGACCATCGCCAACATCACCTGTCTTGGCGACGAGGTTGTGGAGTTGATCCGCCAGTCTTTGGCCGGCAAACAGTTGTACGCCGCCGACGAGCTGTTTGAGGTCGAGCAATCGCTGTTGCACGGTCAGGTCAAGGCGGTGCTGGCTACAATGTCCAGGCTGGGCTTCGAGCGCATGCTGGCGAGCCGCAAGTCGAGGATGAGAAGCCTGGCCACCGCCATGGTGGCCGCCCACGTCATCGAACCCGACAGCAAGCTGGCCATGCCGCGCTGGTGGAGCACGACCACCCTGCCGCAGGAGTTGGACATCGAAGACGCCGACGAGGACGACCTGTACGAGGCGATGGACTGGCTAAGCGACCGTCAGCCGCAGATCGAGCAGAAGTTGGCGCAGCGGCACCTGAGCGAAGGCAGCTTCGTGCTCTACGATCTGACCTCGAGTTACTTCGAGGGCAAGACCTGCCCCCTGGCCAAGCTTGGCCACAACCGCGATGGCAAGAAGGGCAAGCTCCAGGTCAACTACGGCCTGGTCTCCGACAAGCAAGGTCGCCCCATATCGGTATCTGTGTACGAGGGCAACACCGGGGACACGAAGACCTTGCTGGACCAAGTGGACAAGGTCCGAGAGCAGTTCGGCATCGAGAAGATGGTGCTGGTGGGCGACCGGGGGATGATCTCGCAGAAGCAGATCGACGGGATCAAGGGCCACAAGGGAGTCGACTGGCTGACAGCACTGCGGACCACTGCAATCCGCCAGTTGGTCGACAGCGGCGCGTTGCAGATGGGCCTGTTCGACGAGCGTAACATCTTCGAGCTGCGGCACGAGGACTACCCGGGTGAGCGACTGGTGGCATGCAGGAACCCGGAATTGGCCAAACTGCGTGAGGCCAAGCGGCGATCGCTGCTCAATGCGACAGCCGCGGAGTTGGACAAGGTCAAGAAGATGGTCACCAACGGCAAGCTGGCCGGGAAAGACAAAATCGGGGTTAGGGTTGGCCGGGTGATCAACAAGTACAAGGTGGCCAAGCACTTCGATCTGACCATCAGGGCCAAGAGCTTCAGCTACGAGATCGCCGAGGATCGCGTTGAGGCAGAGGCAGCGTTGGATGGAGTCTACGTGGTGCGAACCAGCGTCAAGAAGAAGATGATGAGCAAGGAGGAGGCGGTGCTGAGCTACAAGCGGCTCAGCGAGGTCGAGCGGGCGTTCCGTGCCCTGAAGAGCATCGACATGCTCGTCCGACCAATCCGCCACCGGGTCCCCTGCCGCGTCAGGACACACATCTTCATCTGCATGTTGGCTTACTATGTGCGCTGGCACATGATGGAGGCTTGGCGTCCGCTGCTGTTCTGCGACGAGGATCTGGAAGCCAAGGAACACAGGGATCCGGTCGCCCGAGCACGGAGATCCACCAGCGCCCACGAAAAGCTGGCCAAGCGCAAGCTTGATGATGGCACCACCGTTCACAGCTTCCGCACCTTGATGGCGAGCCTGGGGACGATCGTGCGAAACGAATGCCGACGAAAGCAGGCGACTGAAGGAGAAGGGACGTTCAGGATGGAGACGACGCCTTCGACGGAGCAACAACGGGCTCTCGATCTGCTGATGCAGATCAGCGCGTAGTCACCAAACGTACCCTGTTGTACACCAAATATATAGCGCTATAGGGCAGTTGCGCTTGCTTGAATAGGGAACTTCAG
>QMME01000101.1 GCA_003647095.1 Deltaproteobacteria bacterium | reverse complement strand
CCGTGGAGGAGACCCGCTCCGAGGACATCAACACCGGCTTCTACGTGCCCGATCCCCTGGGCAGGCTGTTCTGCAGCGATACCTACGGGGCCAACTGCGCCGGCTCCGGCATACCCATGGAGCTGAACACCGCCGAGCGCATCTTCGGCAAGCCCCTGGTGGTCTCCAGCCGGGTGTTCTTCACCACCTTCGAGCCCTCCAATGACGTCTGCAGCGCCGGTACCGGCCGCCTCTACGGTTACCGCTACGACGACTTCAACCAGCAGATCATCCTCACCCAGGAAGAGGGCATCGTCCGGCCCCCGCAGATCATCTGGACTCCCCGGGGAGCGATTGCCGCCTCCGGCACGGGAGACGAGATCAAGCCGGCGGAAGACCACGACAACCCGGGAGAGGAGACGCTGGTCATCGGCGCCAAGGTCATGCACTGGGCCCGGGTGTTGTGAGGACCGGTCAGCGGCGACCTGGCGATCACCACGGGGGGTGTGCTACACTCACCTGACCACGGATGGGGCCTGCTGCCCCGGAGGGATGTCATGTACGGGTCCACGGCGAGCAAGTCGATGTGCTGGTTGCTGGTTGTGCTGGCGGGAAGCCTGCTGGCCTCCTGCCGGGGCTGCCGGGGAGGAGAAGAGGAGGGGAAGGCGCCGGCCGGAAAGAGCGTGACCCAGTCACCTGCCCGGCCGGTAAACACCACCGCTCAACAACAACCCACGCCGGATCCGGGTTCGGCAACGGCCGCCCGGCCGCGGGCCGACAAGAAGCCCGCCGAGCGGAAGGGCCTGTACGAGCTCAGGCCGGGAGTGGCCGTTCCCGTGGGGCGTGGCATCGAGATAGATCCGGCCCGCCTGCCTCCCAAGGCCAAGGACCCGGTGCGGGTCTATCGCGCCATGACCGCCTTGAAGCAGATGCAAAAGAACTTCCCACCGCCTCCCCCGGCCTCCCAGGCCCAGGCCGCCAACAACCCCCAGCACGAGGCCGGTGCCCGGGGTGTGCCGGACGAGAGAAGCAAGGAATACAACCTGGTGAAGCGCAGGAAGACCGAGACGAAACAGCGGGGTAGTAATTGACCGGTCCGGGACGAGGCGCCGGTCTTTCCCGGTGGTAGCTCCTTGCTCTGTCCCAACTGCCAGCGGGAAGTTCCCGACGGCCCGGAGTGCCCGGCCTGCGGCATCGTGGTGGCCAAGTTCCTGGCCCGCCGGCAGTCCCGGCCCGCTGGCGCCTCGCCGGCCCACGCCGGCACGAGCCCGGCCCCGGTGCAGTTGGCGGGATCCGGGCAACGCCGGAAAGACCGGCCTCCCTGGCCGCTGGGACGGGTGAGCGAGGCCCGGCTGGCGGCCGTGTTCGGGCAGCTGGCCAGCCTGCTGGAGTCGGGCCTGCCCCTGGACAGCGTCCTGCGCTTGTTCGAGCAACGGCGTCCCCGGGCCCTGGGCGAGGCCTTTGCCGGGGTGAGACGGGCGCTGGCCGACGGAGCGGGACTGTCCCGGGCCCTGGGCGACTATCCCGCGGCTTTCGGCGACGAGGTGCAGGCCCTGGTCGAGGCCGGGGAACGCAGCGGGGCGTTGCCGGCGGTGTTTGCTGCCCTGGCCGCCTCCTGCGAGCTGCGGGTGAACCTGCGCCGGCGCATCCTGCGTTCGCTGCTGTTTCCCTTCATCCTCTTCACGCTGTCGTTTTTCCTGCTGCCGCTGGCCCGGTTGGTGACCGGCGGCCTGTCGGCCTACCTGGCCGAGTCGCTGCTGCCCTACCTGGTGACGCTGGCCGCCGGCTTCGTGCTGGTGGTGGGCCTGCCCTGGCTGGCGGGCCGGCTCCTGGGCCGGGAACGGGTGCAGACCCTGCTCGACCTGTTGCCGGTGCTGGGACGCCTGCGACGCCTGCGCACCAGGTCGGTGTTCTGCCGGCAACTGGCCGTCGGGCTGCGGGCCGGGCTGGAGATCGGCCTGGCCGTGGGGCTGGCGGTGCGGGTGAGCGGACAGGTGCGCCTGTCGCGACGGTCGGAGCGGGCGCTCGAGCTGGTGCGCGGCGGTGCCACCCTGGCCGAGGCCTTCGAGCGGGCCCGCCTGCTCGACGAGGAAGTATGGCTTTCCGTGCAGGCCGGGGAACTGGCCGGACGCCTGGACGAGACCCTCGAGCAGCAGGCACGGCACGACCAGGAATCCTTCCTGGTGCGCCTGGACGTGGCCGTGCAGCTGCTGGCGGTGCTGGTGCTGCTGGCCGTCTACGCCTTCGTGGCCTGGCGGGTGATAGACCAGTACCGCTCCATCATGGACGGCTACCAGGGACAGCTCGACCAGATACTCAAGGAAGCCGGCGGCGGCAGCGGCGGGCTCGATTCCCTGCTGCGGGGCATGAACCCGCAGCAGCACGGCGTGCTGCCCTCCGAGCTGCGGGAGATCCTGCCGTGAGCCTGCTCGAACGGGTGGACATCGTGCTGGTGCATCCCGAGCAGCCCGGCAACGTGGGTGCGGTCGCCCGGGTGCTGGCCAACCTGGGCATCGACTCGCTCATCCTGGTAGAGCCCCGCTTCCGCCACTGGGCCGAGGCCCGCAAGCTGGCGGTGCACGCCTCCGACCTGCTGGAGCGGGCCCGCCGGGTGGAGTCGCTCGAAGAGGCGGTGGGCGATGCCGCCTGGGTGGTGGCCACCTCCTGCCGGGGACGGACCCATGCCGAGCGCAAGCCCCCCCTGGACCCGGAGGCGTTCACCAGGCGATTGTCCGAGCTGGCCGGGTCGCAACGCCTGGCCCTGGTTTTCGGGCCGGAATCGGCGGGCCTGACCAACCGCCAGCTGGGCTTGTGCCAGGATATCCTCCGCCTGCCCACCGCGGACCGGTATCCATCCCTGAACCTGGCCCAGGCGGTGGCCATCTGTGCCTGGGAGCTGCGCCGCTGCCGGCTCGAGCGGCCGGCGGCCGGCACCGCGCGCCGGCGGGCCAGCGCCGGTGACATCAACGGCCTGGTGGAACACATGCGCCGTACCCTGGGCAACATCGACTATCTCGATCCCCGGAACCCGGAGCACGTCCTCGACGACCTGCGCGCGCTGATCATGCGCGCCGGGCCCGACTCCCGCGAGCTGGGCATGCTCCGCGGCATCTTTCACAAGATGGACGTGTGGATGTCCCTCCACGGCGGCCCCCCCAACCCCAACCGGCGCTAGATATTGTTGCCTCCCACCGTTCGGCCACTGTATCGTGGAGGCTACAGGTTGCCGTGACGGGCGACAGCAATCTCCCCCCGACGTTTTCTATCATCATGTAAAGACGAAGCTTTTTTTGAAAGAAGGCGCGGGGCCGCTTGGCACGATTCGTGCTTCGATTCCCGGGCGAAGGCATAATGGCAGTCAACTGGATTAGCCAAGGAGGATGGAAATGAAACACCTCGGAACCAGCCTGGTTTTCGCCGTCATGGCATTGCTGGCAGCCGGCTGCGGCGGCGCCGGCGACAAGGTCGAGGAGGAGTCGTTCGTGGTACCGCCCGACAAGACGGACAACTTCCTGTCGCTGACGGCCCAGGAGTACCAGCTGGAGGGCACCTCGACGGTCACCATCGAGTCGTACCTGCAGTCGGAGCCCGAGGAGGTCAAGATCGAGCGCGTTCACGAACTGATCTCCCTCAAGCAGATCGTCATCGGCTGGTTTCTGAACGCCTACCTCGGTCCCGACGAGGAGGATTCCAGCAAGGGGTTCGATTGCCTGACCAAGAACGGCTCCTACGAGGACATGGGCATCAAGCCGCTGGAAGACGGCCTGACCTATGCGTTCACCTTCCGCCAGGAGATCGGGGGCACGCTCGACCTGCTGTCCAAGCTGCCGACCACGGTGGGCGAGGACGGCCGGCGCTACTTCGACCTGTTGATCGGCAAGGTCTCCAACGAGGAAATGGCCCAACTGGAGACCAACCACGAGTGGTACCGCAGCTACAAGTGGTCGAACTTCGATCCCGGCAAGGCCGATCCCGACCAGGTGGAGACCGTGCACCTCGCCATCTGGCCCGAGCCGCGCTCGCCGGACGCCTGGATCGACTACCGGGCGCTGTTCGCCGACGGCGAGGTCACCATCGGCGTGCACTTCGGCTGGGACTACCACGGCGACTATCACCTGAAGCATTCCCGCCAGATCTACGACTGGCTGGTCGGCCAGGGATACCGTTCCCCGGTGGACTCCTACGACGACTACACCCACACCTCGGGTCCGCTCACCCGCACCATCAAGGCCGACGGCCGGCCGGTGGTGGTGAAGATCTGGCTGTTCTGGGGCAAGCCGGGCACCGTCACCGACCCGGACACCGACGCCGGCGGGCGGGTGCTCGAGGACGACATGCGCGAGAGCTTCAGGAGCCGCGAGGTGATCCTCTACTCCGGCCACAGCGGACCCTTCTACGGCTTCGCCCTGGCCAACTGGCGCAAGACCGACGAGGGCGACCTGGACGACAGCGAGATTCCCACCCTGGACATGCCGGCCGACACCTACCAGGTGGTGCTGGCGGATGGCTGCGAGACCTATGCCCTGGGGCAGGCTTTCTGGGACAATCCCAGCAAGGCCGATCGCACTCATCTCGACATCCTCACCACCACCAGCTTCTCCAATGCCGCCGCTCCCTATTCCATCAAGGACTTCATCGACGCCATCGCCGGCACCGACTACTCGGGCGAGCACGAGGCCAGGCTTTACGGAGAGCTGCTGCGTGACCTGGACGGCAACTCCTACTGGTTCAACACCATGTACGGCATCCACGGGCTGGACGACAACCCGCACCTGCATCCCTACGCGGACGAGCGCATGTTCTGCCAGGGCTGTGGTCGCGACAGCGACTGCGGACAGGCTTACAAGTGCGCCCGCCTCAACAACCAGGAAGACAAGGCTTGCTTCGCGCTGTGCACCGCCGACGACGGCTGCCCGGAAGGATGGAAGTGCATGAACGTCGCCAGCGGCTACACCATGCAATGGAAGGCCTGCGTGCCCAACAACCTGAGCTGTACCCAGGAGCCCGAGCCCGTAACCGGGCCCAGCCTGATGCTGAACGAGGTGCTGGCCGATCCGCCCCCGGACAGCGCCGGCGATGCCAACCGGGACGGCAGGCGTGACGCCAGCCAGGACGAGTTCGTGGAGATCGTCAACTACGGCACGCAGCGCATCAACCTCAGCGGCTGGGCAATCGCCGACGCCACCGGCACGCGCTTCGTCTTCCCGGCGGGCACCGGCATCCCGGCCGGCCAGGCCCTGGTCGTCTTCGGCGGGGGAACTCCTGCCGAGTCGATCGGCAACAGCCCGGTCCTGGTTACGGGGAGCATGCTCGGCCTGAACAACGGCGGCGACACGGTGGCGCTGCTGGCGCCGGACGGGAACGTGGTGGACCAGTTGCACTACGACCGGGCCCTGGGGGGCCAGGATTGCTCGATGGTGCGTGCCACGGACGGCGATCCCACCGCCGCCTGGATCCTGCATTCGACCCTGGGTTCGCCCTTCTCCGCCGGGACCCGCTCGGACGGCACCTCGTTCTGAGCGCCGGGCTGCCGGCCCGGGGCGAGGCCATGACGTCCGACACCCCGGGAGACACGTCGGTCTTCTGCCGCATCGGTTGCGGACCGGACGAGACTTACACCAAGCCGGTGCAGGTGACCTTCACTCCTTGATGCGTGCCAGCAGCAGGCCGGCCGCCAGCAGGACCAGGCAGATTGTGGAGTCGATGGCCAAGGACGATCAGCTTCCCGTCGCCACCCCCATCAAGGCGCTTCAGCGGAAAAAGGCCGGCAGGGCGCCTGTACTGCATACATGAACATGCATCTTTCCGTAGCGACGCTCGTAGGGCTGCTGAACGCCGGGACAGACCAGCAGGTTCCGCCCTCGGGGATAGAGCCTCCGGAACGCCTCCAGTGACGTTGCGGCGAACCGCGAGGGATGGAGCTTGCATTCCACGGCGTCGACCTCATTACCGCGGGACACGGTGAAATCCACCTCCCTGCCGGACTTGTCACGCCAGTAACCGAGACGCTCCTCCAGCACCGAGCTGCGCAACGTATCCAGCACGAGGTGCTCCCACAGCGGCCCACGGTCTTCCGGGTGTATCTCGTTCCATCCGCGGGCGAAGGTGACGAAGCCGGTGTCGAACGCATAGGCCTTCGGCCGTTTCAGGATCTCCCGCCTGCCACCGCCGTGGTAGGGGGGCAGGAGGAACACCGCGCAGGCCACCTGCAGCGCTTCAAGATGTGCCTTGACAGTGGGGCGGCTCATGTCGCACTCGCGCGACAGTGCCGAGATGTCCACCAGGCCGCCGCTCTGGCGCAGAAGCAGCCGAAGAAGGCTCAGGAAACCGCTGCGCTGTCTGATGCCGAACAGCTCCTGTACGTCACGGGCATAGAAGCTGTCGAGCCACTCGGCGAAGAACTGTTCGTCCTTCTCTTCCGCCAGAATAGCCTCCGGCAGTCCGCCTCGAATCAACCGCTGATCGAGATCCGTCACGCCGAAATCGGGGCACTCGTCCCAGAGAACTGGTGTCAGGTACACGGTGACCTTGCGTCCAGTCAGCGCATCTCGGAACTTGCGGGTGGCGGCGAGGGTGGACGAGCCGGTTGCAAGCAGGCGCAGCGCGGGGAATTCGTCCACGGCTATTTTCAAGACCCTGCTGGGATCGGGCAGACGGTGCACCTCGTCCAGCACGATGATGCGGTCGGGGGTTTGTGAACGAAAGAAGCTCTCGGGATCCTCCAGGCGGTCTTCGACCGAGGGCAGGTCGCAGTTCATGTACACGGTGTCGGGAAGCATTCTGGCCAGTGTCGTCTTGCCCGCCCGGCGCACCCCCGCAAGCCACACCAAGGGCCTTTTGCTCCATCCTTCGAAAAGTCTGTTGAGCCAGAATGGTCTTTCTACCATGAAACCATACTTAACAAAAAGACGACTATTTGTAAAGTACACCTCTCAAAATACCCAAACCATCCCGGGGCCTGTCCCCACGAAAACCGCCGGGCCGGGGATCTCAGCTTCCCACGATGATGCTGGCCACCAGGTAGTAGGTGGAGATGCCGATGATATCGTTGGCGGTGGTGACCAGGGGTCCCGAGGCCAGGGCGGGATCGATGCGTACCATGCGGAAGAAGGAGGGCACCACCACCCCCATCAGGGTGGAGATGGTCATGGCCGCGGCCATGGCCAGCCCCACGGTCACTCCCAGCACCGGGTCGGCTTTCCAGAACCTGGCGAACAGCCCTATGGCCAGGCCGCACAGCACACCCATGAACAGGCCGATGGTGATCTCCTTGAGCAACACCCGCCCCAGGTTGGTGAAATCCACCCGGCCGGTGGCATAGCCGCGCACCACGATGGTGGATGACTGGGTGCCCACGTTGCCGCCCATGGCGGCGATGACGGGAATGAAGATGAGCAGGGTGAGCTTGTCGGGGAAGGCCAGGCGGAAGCGCCACAGCAGCGAACCGCTGACCAGCCCGCCCAGGGCGTTGCCGAACAACCAGGGCAGGCGCGCCGCCGAGATGCGGAAGATCTTGTTGGTGTAGACCAGCTCCGGCTCCTCGGCGCCGGCCATGCGCATGATGTCCTCGTCGGCCTCCTCCTCGATGACGTCGACCACGTCGTCGTGCATGATGCGGCCCAGCAACCGGCCCTGTTCATCCACCACCGGCAAGGAGATCAGATCGTAGCGCTTGAACATGTCGGCCACGTGTTCCTGGTCGACGTCCGGGGTGACGGAGTGAATATCGCGCTCCATGATCTCGGCCACCGGGCGTTCGGGCCCGGCCAGGATGAGCCGGCGCAAGGGCAGCCAGCCCACCAGGCGCTGCCGGTCGTCCACCACGTAGACGAAGTGCAGGTCGCCGGCCTCCTCGGCGTGCTGGCGGATGGCCTCGATGGCCTGGTGCACGGCGGCGCTCTCCGTCACCGAGACCAGCTCCAACTGCATCAGGCCGCCGGCGCTGTCCTCGGGGTACTCCAGCAGTTGCTCGACCTCGCGGCGGTCATCCTCGGGCAGGGCCGAAAGCACCGCCTGCGCGGTTTCCGGCGGCAGGTCGGCGATGACGTCGGCGGCATCGTCGGAAGCCATCTGCTCGAAGGCATCGGCCAGTTGCCGGTGGCTGAGCAGCTCGGCCAGGTCGTCGCGCAGGTCGTCGGGCAACTCTTCCATGACGTCGGACAAGGCCGCGGTGTCGAGGTTGCCCACCACCCGCGGCCACAGGTCGCGGTCGAGGCGGTTGAGCAGGAAGGCCAGGTCCGCCGGGTGCAGCAGCATCAGGAAGCGACGCAGCGAGGCGTCGTCGCCTTCCTCGAGCAGCAGCTCCAGGTCGTCGACGTCGGGTCGTTCTTCTCTGGCGATGTCCGGCATTTCCTTCCCTTCGAACCCGGGGATTATGCCACCTGGACCGGGCAGTTCCAAGGAAACTGTTGGCGGGCGGCATTTCCGGCCGACCATATTCACCTTTTACCCCGGGGCCTTGAAAATGCATCTTGACCTGGACCGGTCGCGGCGTGACAATTTCTTTCCTGATGAGTTCATTCACGCACCTGCACCTGCACACCCAGTACAGCCTGCTCGATGGAGCCATACGCCTGTCCGACCTGTTCCCGCGCCTGCAGGAGCTGGGCATGGGAACGGTGGCCATCACCGACCACGGCAACATGTTCGGCGCCATCGATTTCTACCAGCGTGCGGTCAAGGCCGGCATCAAGCCCATCATCGGTTGCGAGGTGTACGTGGCCGGCAGCAAGGGCATGCACGATCGCAGCACCCGCGAGAATTACCACCTGGTGCTGCTGGCCCGGGACCTCGAGGGTTATCGCAACCTGTGCCGGCTGGTGAGCCGGGCCTGGCTGGAGGGCTTCTATTACCACCCGCGCATAGACAAGCAGCTGCTGCGCGAGCACGCCCGGGGACTGATCGGCATGTCGGCCTGCATGAGCGGCGAGGTCGCCTCGCGCATCAAGGAAAACAACATGGATGGAGCCCTGGCGGCGGCCCGTGACTATGCCGCCATCTTCGAGCCCGGCAGCTTCTTCATCGAGGTGCAGCACAACGGCATCGCCCGCCAGGAACAAATCAACCCCGGCCTGGTGGAGGTGGCCCGCAAGCTGGAACTGCCGCTGGTGGCCAGCAACGACTGCCACTACCTGAACGCCGGCGATCACCGCGCCCACGATATCCTGCTGTGCATCTCCACCAACAAGACCATCGACGACCCCAAGCGCATGCGCCACGATACCGAGGAGTTGTACCTGCGCCCGGCGGAGCAGATGCAGGAGCTGTTCGCCGACCTGCCCGAGGCGTTGGAGAACACCGCGCGCATCGCCGACATGTGCCACCTGGAGCTGGAACTGGGCAAGATACAGTTGCCGCGCTACCAGGTGCCCGAGGGCTACGACCTGGACAGCTTCCTGGACGAGAAAGCGCGCCAGGGACTGCGCCGGCTCATCGCCGACAAGTCCGAGGACGAGCAGGAGAAGTACCACAGCCGGCTGGAGCACGAGCTGCGGGTCATCAAGGACATGGGGTTTTCCGGCTACTTCCTCATCGTCTGGGATTTCATCGCCCACGCCAAGAGCCGGGGCATTCCCGTGGGACCGGGACGCGGCTCGGGTGCCGGATCGCTGGTGGCCTACGCCCTGGGTATCACCGCCATCGATCCCCTGCCATACGACCTGCTCTTCGAGCGTTTCCTCAATCCCGAGCGGGTGAGCATGCCCGACTTCGACATCGACTTCTGCCAGGATCGCCGGGGCGAGGTCATCCAGTACGTCAGCGAGAAGTACGGCGAGGATCGCGTGGCCCAGATCATCACCTTCGGACAGCTCAAGCCTCGCCTGGCCATCAAGGACGTGGGCCGGGTGATGGGGCTGTCCTTCGCCGAGACCGATCGTATCTCCAAGCTGGTTCCCCCGGGGCCCAAGGTGACCCTGGAACAGGCCCTGCGCGAGGAACCGCGCCTGCAGGAGATCCAGCAGCAGAAGCCCGAGTAACGGGAGCTGGTGGAGGTGGCCTGATCGCTGGAGGGGCTCAACCGCCACTACGGTACCCATGCCGCCGGGGTGGTCATCGCAGACCGGCCCATCGTGGAGATGGTGCCGGTGCTGCGCGGCGACGACAACGTGCTCACCACCCAGTTCGCCAAGGACGAAGTGGAGCGCGCCGGGCTGGTGAAGTTCGACTTCCTGGGCCTGAAGACGCTCACCGTCATCGACTACGCCCTGCGCCTGATCCGCCAGGGTGGCCGGGAGCTGGACATCGACAGCATTCCCCTGGATGACCCCCGGGTTTTCGAGCTGCTCATCTCCGGTGACACCGACGGCGTGTTCCAGGTGGAGTCGGACGGCTTCAAGGCCCTGATGAAGGACCTGCAACCGGACCGCTTCGAGGACATCATCGCCGCCGTGGCCCTCTACCGGCCCGGTCCCCTGGGCGCCGGCATGGTGGAGGACTACATCCGCCGCAAGCGCGGCGGCCGGGTGAGCTACCCTCATCCGGCCACCGAGCCGGCGCTGCGCAGCACTTACGGGGTGATCATCTACCAGGAACAGGTGATGCGCATCGCCGTCGACCTGTGCGGCTTCACCATGGGACAGGCCGACATCCTGCGCAAGGCCATGGGCAAGAAGAAGGCCGAGGAGATGGCCAAGCTCAAGGAGCGCTTCGTCGAGGGGGCCTTTGAAAGGAGCGGCATGCCCCGCCCCGAGGCCACCGAGCTGTTCGAGAAGATCGAGAAGTTTGCCGAGTACGCCTTCAACAAGTCCCACTCCACCGCCTACGCCCTGATCTCCTACCAGACGGCCTATCTCAAGGCCCACTACCCGGTGGAGTTCATGGCCGCTCTGCTGTCGAGCGAGATGAACAACACCGACAAGCTGGTGCGCCACATCGCCAATGCCCGGCAGATGGGGATCGAGATCCTGCCTCCCGACGTCAATATCTCCGGCCAGGCCTTCGGGGTGCGCGAGGGCAAGATCGTCTTCGGGCTGGGAGCGGTCAAGGGACTGGGTGATGCCGCCATCGACAGCATCGTCGAGGCGCGCCGGGACAAGCCCTTTTCCTCGGTGTACGATTTCTGTGCCCGGGTGGACCTGCGCCGGGTCAACAAGCGTACCGTGGAGACGCTCATCTGCAGCGGTGCCATGGACGGCCTGGCTCCCTGCCGGGCGGCCCAGAGCGCGGTAGTGGAACAGGCCTTCGCCCGGGCCCAGGCCCGCCAGCGGGAGAAGGCCAGCGGCCAGTGCAGCCTGCTCGATTGCCTGTCTCCGGGGGAGGCCGAGCGGGTAGTGGAGACTCCCCTGCCCGAGATCGCCGAGTGGCCCGAGTCGCAGAAACTGCGCCTGGAGCGGGAGGCCCTGGGGTTCTGTCTCAGCGGCCATCCCCTGGATCGCTACCGGGCGGTGCTCAAGCGGGTGAGCGATTGCAGCTCCGGCCGGCTGGCCGCGGCCGGGCGGCGCGAGGTGAGCCTGGCCGGGTTGGTGGCCGGGTTG
>QMME01000100.1 GCA_003647095.1 Deltaproteobacteria bacterium | reverse complement strand
GACGGCCGCGGCACCTGGTACCGCTCCAAAGAACTGGTTCAGGAACACGTCAACGAGGGCCGCCTGGGCGTCTTCCTGCACGGCGAGGCCCAGTTCGTCGACTGGCTGCGGCTCACCCTGGGCGGGCGCTTCGACTACAACACCGTTACCAAGCCGGCCTTCAGCCCGCGCGGGGCGGTAGTGTTCCGGCTGGGCCCGGACCACACCCTCAGGCTGTCCGCCGGCACCGCCTTCCGCAAGCCAACCCTCATCGAGACCTCGGCCAACTTCAAGGTGGACGCCAACCCGGCCTTCGCCGACGAGATGCGCTACCTGTTCGAGGAGCAGGGCATCTCCAACCCCGATCTCGACAACGAGATCCTCACCGGCTTCGAGCTGGGCTGGCGGGGACGCTTCTGGCAGGGACGCCTGCGGGCGGCGGCCGAGGTGTACTTCAACATGAACCGCCAGTGGGTCGGCTTCTCCAGTGACATCCGCTTCCGCCCGCCCCCCTTCCAGATGCAGATCGACCTGGCCAACAGCCACCTGGGCTACGATAACGGCAAAGGCGGCTATAACATCGTTGGCATTCACGGTTCCCTGGAGTGTACCCCCTTCGACGGGTTGAGCCTGTTTGCACGCGGGGAGTGGCGCCACGAATGGCGTGTGAACAGGGAGTTGGACCACCCCAACCAGGTCACGCCCTGGCAGGCCGCGGCCGGGGCCACCCTGCGCCTGCCCGGCGACATGATCGCCCACCTGGCGGCCGTCCACGTCGCCGCGCGCCATGACTACGTGCGCAATCCCCGCAGCTCCCTGCTGCCCAACATCTGGGGCCGGCTGCCCGCCGAGACCTACTTGATGGCCTCCTGGCGCACCGCCCTGCAGCTACCGGCGGGACGGCTGGAGCTGGGGCTTTCCGTCTTCAATCCCTTCGCCGGGCGCATCCGCGAGAAGGCCGGAATCATCGACGAGCAGGGTCACAACTTCGGCGGCGAGCTGCTGGGGAGGCTGGTGATGCTGACGGCGCGGCTGAAGCTGTAGCCGGCCGATTCAGGGCCCCACTTCCACCTCCACCTTCATACTGGTGCCGGGGCCGCAATCGATCTCGACCCGGGCCAGGCCCGGTTTGAGGGCGGTAAGGGCAAGCCTGCCGGCGGTGTCCACCCGGCAATCGACGACACCCCGGGGACGGGTGGTGATCTTCTCCAGGGAGATCTTGCCGGCCTGCGAGCAGGCCTGGTGGCGCAGGGTTTTCTTCTCCCCGGGCTTCATGACCAGGTGCAGCTTGATGCGCTGGACACGCTTCTTCTGCCGTTGCTGGCGCTCGAGCTTCATCTCCCGCTCCACCAGTTCGCCGGGCACCCTGACCGAGGCTTGCAGATCGAGATCCTTCGCCTCCACCTTGATGCTGCCCAGCACCTGGCGGACCAGCTCGTCGTCGAGCGGCGCCAGCCGTGCCACCGCCAGCAGGCCGCGGGTGAGATCGGCCAGCAACCTGGCCGACTCGGCGTCGCTGGCCCGGGTGGCGGCCGAGACGACGATGTCCCGGCCCAGGGTAACCGTCAGCAGCAGGCCGTCGAGTTCCGGCAACTTGGCCGGCAGGCCGGTAACCGCACCTGCCTTCTTGAGCTTGTCGAACATGTGCCCGGGCATGGCCGCCACCCACAGGGTGGTGCCCCCGGGAATGCGCTCCAGCACCGGGCGCAGGGCCCGGTTGCCCCACAACCCGGCCACCCGGCCGGCCCGCGCCGCCAGGGCGCACTCCAGGGTGCGGGGCTGTCCCACCAGCAGCAGCTTCTCGTCGGGACGGGCCACGGCAACGGTCTGCATGCGCCGGGGATCCTGGTCGAGCGGCAGGCGTATCTGCAGGGTGTCCGTTCCCTGCAGGCGGCGCCGCTTGATGGTGAAGGAATCCTGCCCCCGGTCACCCAGCAGGGAAGCCAGGGCACCCGGTTCGAAGCCCGGGAACCTCCCCTCCACCACCACCAGCCAGTTGTCCACCGGCATCTCGCCGGCGGGGTTCTCGGCCAGGGTGGCGCAGAAGGAAACGGCGGAGATGTCCGAGAAGGGATCGAAGCCCAGCTTCCGGCGCAGCTCCTC
The DNA here is from genome assembly GCA_003647095.1 of Deltaproteobacteria bacterium. Classification (GTDB taxonomy): domain Bacteria; phylum Myxococcota; class B64-G9; order B64-G9; family B64-G9; genus B64-G9. Next base: position 9,544 of record QMME01000100.1, on the reverse strand, counting down.
GAGCTTGATCCCGCCGGCTTCGATCTGGTCCTTCACCTCGAGCTGGCCCACGAAGCGCGACTTCAGCACGGCCTGCAGGTCGAGCCGGCCCACCACCTCGCACTGCCCGGGCAGCAGGCGCGCCTGGCCCAGGGTGTCCTGCAGCCGGGCCGGCACGCCGGCCAGGGCCAGCAGGGATTCGCTCTCGCTGCCGCGTCCCAGCACCTGCAGCAGTTCCTGCCGGCGCAGCAGGGCCGCCTCGGCCAGCGCCGGCTCGGCGGCGGCCTGCTGATAGGCCCGGAGCGCTTCCCGGGCATCGCCCCGGGTGTACTGCAGGTACAGGCCCCGCTGCAGGGCCAGGTGGGCCCCGGTCTCGCCGGCGGCCGCCGGCGTCCCCCCGGGGAGCGAAAGCAACATGCCAGCCAAGACGAGCAACTTGCCTTTCATGGATGATCTCCTCCTTTCCGCTCCAGCATGACCAGTGCCGGTCACCCGGCTGTCACCGGCGGGTCACCGGCCGGTCATTTTTCTCCCTTTTCGCTGAAGCGGTAACCGGCGCCGCGCACGGTGATGAAGTGGCGCGGGTGGGCCGGGTCGGGTTCCAGTTTCTGGCGCAGGCGGTTGATGAAGTTGTCCACGGTGCGATCGGTGCCGAAGTAATCGAAGCCCCAGACGCGGTTGAGGATCTCCTGCCGCCCCAGAACCCGCCCCTCCTGTCGCAGGAAAAAGCGCAGCAACTCCAGTTCGCGGCTGGTCAGCTCCACCGGCTGTCCGGCCACCCGAACCGTGCGGGCGGCGAAGTCGATCTCCACCTGCCCGAAGCATACCTGCTCGCCGGTCCTGTCCAGGCGGCGCTGCCGGCGCAGCACCGCCTCGATGCGGGCCAGCAGCTCGGCCAGGCCGAAAGGCTTGGTGACGTAGTCGTCGGCGCCCATTTCCAGCCCGCGCACCTTGTCCATCTCCTCGCCCTTGGCGGTGAGCATGATCACCGGCATCTCCAGCTCCAGCCGGCGCAGTTCGCGCAGCACGGCAAAGCCGTTCATCTCCGGCAGCATGACATCGAGCAGGATGAGATCCGGCTGCTTGTCCACGGCCAGTTCCAGCCCGCGCTGGCCGTCGCCGGCCACGTGCACGGTGTAGCCCTCGAAGCGCAGGTTCTTCTCCAGGCCCCGGGCGATGGCACTGTCGTCTTCCACGACCAGGATGGACTCTTTCATGCCCTCCCCTCCCGGTGATCATTCCCGGCCGGCGGGCCGTTCCCGGCCAGCGGCAGGCGTACCGTGAAAGTGGAACCACGACCCGGGACGCTGTCCACGGTGACCGTACCGCCGTGGGCCTCGACGATGTAGCGCACCAGGCTCAGGCCCAGGCCGCTCCCCCCCACTTCCTGCGCCCGGGGGGTGTCCACCCGGAAGAACTTCTCGAAGATCTTCCTGTGCTCGGAGCGGGGAATGCCGATGCCCTGGTCGCGTACCCATATCTCCAGCTCCGTGCCCTCCACCCGGGCACCGATGGTGATCTCCCGGCCCTGGGGGCTGTACTTGACGGCGTTGCCGATGAGGTTGACCAGCACCTCCACCAGCGAATCGCGATCGACGGACAACGAGGGCAATTCCGCCGGCATCTCCAACCTGACCTCCAGGCCGCTGCCGGCGATCTGCGAGCGGCAGGCGGCCAAGGCCTGCTCCACCAGCTGCCGGGGCTGACAGGGCTCGAAGCGATAGGCCCGGCGGCCCTTTTCCATGCGCGAGAAATCGAGTATGCGTTCCACCAGCCGCGACAGGCGCTCGGTCTCGACGGCGATGGTCTGCAGGCACTCGCGGCGTTCCTCCTCTCCGCGCACGCGTTCGAGCAGCAGGGTCTCGGTGAACATGCGGATGGAGGTCAACGGGGTGCGCAGCTCGTGCGACACCGAGGATACGAAATCGGTCTTCAGGCGCGACAGGCGACTTTCCCGCAACATCAGGCGTACCGTCCAGGCGATGCCCCCTCCCAGCAGTAGCACCACCAGGCCCAGCAACCACAGGTAGAGCCGGGAACGACTCCGGGCCAGGGTATCCAGCGCCGCGGCATCGAGCATCTCCAGCTGCAGGCGCCAGGCCAGGTCGGTCTTCTTGAGAAACACCATGCCCGCCAGCACCCGGTGGCAGTCCTCCCGGCAGGGCAGCTCGCTGGGCAGCAGCCGCACCCGCAGGTTCTCGGCCAGGCCCATCTCTTCCAGCAGGCGCCGGGCCACCTGCTCCACCTCGCCACCGGGAAGCAGCACCAGCCCCACCACCGTCTTGCCGCCCCGCAGCAGCAGCAGGTAGCGTTCACCCGCCACCCTGACCGCCAGCAGCTTGGGCTCTGCTTCGGCCAGGCCTTCCAGCCGGGCCAGCAGCTCGAGCACCTTGTCCCGGTTGGCGATCAATCCCAGTGCCTGGTACATCCAGGGCTCTCCGCCGTGGGTGCTTTTCAGTATCTCCAGCACCCGCTCGGCCACGAAGGAAACCTGGTCGAAGGAGGCTCGCAGCCAGACCCCGCGAAAGGCTATCTCCGCGACCAGCGCGCCCACCTCTCCGGCCAGGCGCTCGTCGCCGGCGAGCTGCAGCAGTTCCAGCCGGCGCAGGCGCGAGCCCAGGGCCAGGTTGTAGCCGGCATGATTGACGAACCCGCCACAGTGCTCCACCACCTGGCCGTGGGTCTGCAGGGCACGTTGCCGCTCCCCGGCCCGGTCCTGGGCCCGGGCCAGGGCTGCCAGCAGCGGGCAGCGGGCCGGGTGCGCGGCATCGAGGGTAGCGAGCAGCCGGCGGTAGCCGGCGGCGGCGCTCGCGGCCTCGCCACCGGCCAGTTCCCGCCGTTGCAACTTCTCGAATTCCTCCGGCATGAATCCCTGCCAGGTGGGCAGGGGGGCCTGCTCGCGGGGCAGCAGCATGCCCCCGCCGTGCTCCAGGGCGAAGGGCAGGGTGGCCTGGTAGCGGCGACAGAATTCCTCCAGCCGGGAACCGGGCCGGGCGGTGCGCCGCCGGGCCCAGGCGGCCAGCTCGTCGAGTGCCGGGCCGCTGCCCGCGAGCAGCCCTTCCAGGGTGCGGTTGATCTCCTCGGCCATCCTGGCACTGGCCGGCTCGTAGAGCTTGAACACCCGGCGCCGGGCGGCCTCGCGCTCGTTGTGCACCGCCACCAGCCCGAAGGCGGTGAGCCCCAGGCTGGGCAGGACCACCAGTCCCATCACCACCAGCACGAAGCGCCGCTGCCAGCGCAGGGCGGGATCTGTCACCCGTCTTTTCACGCCGCCACCCTAGCCGGCCCATGTCACCGGATTGTCACGGCGCCAGGATAGCAGCGCCCACGATGAACCCACAAGCACGCAGGAATGCGGGCCGGCGCCCCGGAAACAATTGCCGCGCCGGCCGCGCAGGCCGTCCCGGCTTGCGCACGCTCCACTGGAGCCTGCGCATGCTCGCGCCTTGGCGCTCGCACCGCCGGGACACTATCCGTAGCTGCGAGCTTGCCGAGCAGCGGAGGGCAGCGAGGCGTTAAGCAGGCCGGCGCCACAGAAACAATTGCCGCGCCGGGAACGGGCGGATTGCAGGCCGCGCGACAAGCGTGTACCTTTACCCCATGGTGCAATGGTCGCGACCACTGGCAACCCTGGCCCCCCGGCTGCTGGAGAGGCTGCAGCCGCTCGAGCTGGCCGAGCTGCCCACGCCGGTGGAGCAGCTGCCGCGGCTGGCCGGGCCGGGTGCCGCCGAGTTGTGGATCAAGCGCGACGATCTCAGCTCGCCGCTCTACGGCGGCAACAAGGTGCGCAAGCTCGAGCTGCTGTTGGCGGCGGCCCGCCGGCGCGGGACGGGGCGGGTGCTGACCATGGGCGCGCGCGGCTCCAACCACCTGCTGGCCACGGTGTTGCACGCCCGCAGCCTGGGGCTGGCCGCCACCGGCGTCATCTTTCCCCAGCCGCCGACGGAGCACGTCGAGCGCAACCTGGCCGCCGACCGGGGGGCCGGCGCCGAGCTGGTGGAGGTGGGCTCCAAGTACCTGCTGGCGGCCGGGCTGATGCGGGCCCTGCTGCGCTGCCGCCGGCGCGAGGGCTCGTGGCCCTACCTGATACCCGGCGGGGGCTCCAACCCGCTGGGAGCGCTGGGCTTCGTCAATGCCGGCCTGGAGCTGGCGGCACAGGTGCGGGCCGGGCTGCTGCCGGAACCGGCCGCCGTCTACCTGGCCTTCGGCACCGGTGGCACGGCGGCGGGCCTGGCGCTGGGTCTCGAGCTGGCGGGGCTGGCCACCCGGGTGGTGGCGGTACGGGTCATCGACCGCCTGCTGGCCAACCGGCGGCGCCTGCTGGCACTGCTGCGGGCCACCCGGCGGCTGCTGCGCTCGGGCGGCGACGAGCTGCCGCGGCCGCGGCGGCCCGGCGCCAACCTGGAGATCGAGCACCGCTTCTTCGGCGACGGCTACGGCCGGGCCACGAAGGCCGGTCGCCGCGCCGTGGAGCTGTTCGCCGGCGCCGGCATCATCCTGGAAGATACCTACACCGGCAAGGCGGCCGCAGCCTTGCTGGAGGCGGCCGGCCGGAAAACGGGGCCGCTGCTCTACTGGCATACCCTCTCGGGAGCTGATATCTCCTCCTGGGTCGAGAAAGGCAGGCAAGATGACTGAGCAAGTCCGTTCCTTGACAGTGCAGGTCGTCGACGTGTTCAGCGTCAGGTTGCTGTCCGGCTGCCCGGTGGCGGTATTTTCCGGGGCAGGAGAGTTGAGCGAAGGCGAGTGCCTGCACCTGGCCGCCGAGCTGGGCATGCCGGTGAGCGTGTTCGCCGCCGCCGGGCGGGAGGCGGACGGGCAGTGGCGCCAGTTCAGCCCCCGCCAGCCGCTGGAACTTTCCCTGACCGGCTTGCTGGCCGCCGCCGCGGCCACCCGGGCCCCGGTGACGTTCCCCGGCGGCACGGCCAGGAGCGAACCTGCCGGGGACGATACCGGCCCGGTCCGCCTGGAGCTCGAGCTTTCCGGGGTGGAGTTCGCCCCCTACCGCTACAGCCGCGACCTGCTGGCCGGGACCCTGGGCCTGGATCGCTACCGCATGCCCGATCACTGGCCGCTCGAGCAGGTGCGGGCCGGCAGCCCGAGCCTGGTGGTGCCGGTGGCCACGGTGGACGCACTGGCCGAGATCCGCCCCGACTACGACTCGCTGGCCCGGCTCAATCGCAAGATCGGCGTGGTGCGCACCGTGCTCTACACCTGGCAGGGAGCAGCCGAGCTGCGCCTGCGCACCCTGGCCCCGGCCCTGGGGATCTTCGAACAACCGGGCTCGGCGGCGGCCGTCGGCGCCGCCGCGGCCCTGGTGGTCAAGGAGAAGGCCCTCACCCTAAGCCCGCCGCGCAGCGAACTGAGCGCCGCGCAGGGGGTGGAAGTGGGCCGGGCCAGCCATGTAGAGCTGGCCGTCGAGCACGACGCGCGGGAGGTCAAGAAGGTGCACCTGACGACCAGCGCCGTACTGTCGCTCCGTGGCGACCAGCCCCGGGCCGTCACTCCACCGAGGAAAGAGCAAGACCCACCGGGCTAGCGCGGCCCGCAGCCGGTGACCTCGGAAAGCTCCCAGGAGGTGAAGTCCACGGCGTCGGACCTGCTCATGGACAGGCGGCTGGCGACGTCGGTCTGCTGTCCCCAGTAGACGTGGTTGGCGGCGATGGTGCCGGAGTTGGTGGCGGTGGTCATCTCGATGGTATTGGGCGGCTGCACCGCTTCCAGGTACTCCACCGAGGTCACCGAAACGGTGTTGCCGCCGTTGGAGGAGGAGTTGTAGGTCTGGTACAGGGCCACCCGCAGGGTGTTGGTGAAGGAGGCCGAGGAATCTACCCAGCCCGCCCAGGTGGAGCTCGCGGAGTAGATACTGCTGCCGTCGCCGGTCTGCAGGTGGCCGCTGGCATAGTAGTTCTCGCTGTACTGGAAGTAGGCCCGGAAGACCTCGCCGCCACCCGGGGTGCTCCAGTTGGGGGAATATTGCCAGCCGGAGCTGTACTGGCCGGTCAGCGACAGCGTGGCCGAGGGGTCGGTGCTGGTGGGCTCGAGTGAACTCACCACCGAGTTGCCATAGAGGTTGCAGTAGCCGATGGCCGGGTAGGGGTGGCCGCCGCGGCTCTGCGCCACCACTCCGGAAAGGTCGTTGTACTTGACGTTGCTGTAGGTCAACGAACCGTCGCTGGCGCCCTGGAAACGTATCCCGGCCCCGCCGTTGTAGAGGAAGGCGCTGTGGTCGATGGTGGCATCGGAATCGACGGCCACCAGGCCGTCAGCGCTGTTGTCACGCACGGTGCAGTCGGTGAAGGAGGCGGTGGCGTTTTCCAGGAGCACGGCGGTACCGCTGTTCTGCTCGGCCAGCAGGTAAGTGAGCGCCGGATCGATGGTGTTTCTTATATACACCCCCACGTCCTGGTTGTTGCTGGCGGTGATACGGTCCATGGTGCCGCCGCTGAAGGTGTTGAGGTAGAGGCCGAAACGGTTGCAGTTGTCGATGGTAATGTCGGCCAGCGCCGCCCCGGCGGCAGTCACCTCCAGGCCGATCTGTCCGTAGTGAATCTCGGCCCAGTCGATGGTGGAGGAGTTGCCCTCGACGTAGACTTCCTCGAACGAGGCCGTGGCCGGGTTGGAACCGAGGGCGGTGAACACCACCGGCTGCGCGGCGGTGCCGTTGACGTCGAGCAGGCCGTAGCAGTACAACCCGTAATCACCCACCCCGTCGAAGTCCTGGTCGATGGGCACGAACAGCACCTGGGTATCGGCATCTATGCTGAGCGTCTCGCCGCTCACCAGGTTGGTGTCGCCGGTGATATAGACGGTGCCCGACCAGGTCTCGGAGTTGATGTCCCCGGCCTTGTAAGGGCCGGTGTCCCAGCTGGAATCGAAGGCCACCCCCACGAATCCCTGGATGTCCACCGCCCCGGGAGTGTTGTAGCTGATGTGGTCGAGCACGTTGGGGAAAGCCCCCCAGTAGTTGTAGCGGGCGTTGACCTGCCCGGAGAACACCGATACCGACAGTTCCAGGCCGGAGGCGCTCTGTTCGCTGTAGACCACCTGGTTCACTCGCACATGGTTGGAACCATTGGAACTGGAGTTGTAGGTCTGGTACAGGGCCACCCGCAGATCGCTCGTGCCGGCGGCGCTGACGTCCACCCAGCCCGACCAGGTCGAGCTGGCGGAGTACAGGCTGCTGCCGCCGCCCGTTTGCAGGTGGCCGCTGGCGTAATAGTTTTCGGTGTACTCGAAATTGGCCTGCCGCACCTCCAGCCCGCTGGGCGTCGTCCATACGCCCGAGTAGGCCCAGCCGGAGCTGTAGGGTCCCGACAGGTCCAGGGTGGCCGAGGGATCGGCGGTGACCTCGACGGTGCCGGCCACCACCGAGTTGCCGTAGACGTTGTTGTAGTTGATGACCGGATGGGGGTGGCCGCCGGCGCTCTCCGCCCGTACACCCACGTCGTCGTTGTAGGTGATCTGGCTGTGGATCATGGTGCCGTCGGAGCCGCCCCGGTAGCGTACCCCCATGCCCCGGTTGTCGGTCACCGCGCAGGAGTCGATGTCCAGGTCGGAGTCGATGAGGTCGATGCCGTTGGCGCCGTTCTGCATCACGTCGCAGCCGGTCAGGCTGCCGCCGTTCGAACCTTCCAGGCGCAGGCCGGTGGAACCGTTACCCGAGCAGGTGATGTCGCTCATGGCGACGTTGGCGCTGCCGTCCAGGCGCAGTCCAATGCCCTCGTTCTGCAGGCACTGCACCGCCGTCAGGGCGGCCCCGTCGGCGCCGTCGAGTTGCAGGCCGGTGCGGTTGAAGCGGAAGGTGGAGTTGCTCACGGTGGAGTCGTTTTCGATGACCGCCCCGACGTCGGCGTACTCGACGACGGCATAGTCGATGCTGGATGGATCCGAGCCGTAGATGCGCAGTCCCTGCCAGGCGCCCGGCTCCTTGTGGTCGGAGCCGTAGACGGAAAACAGCACCGGCTGGCCGTCGGCGCCGTTGACGTGCAGCTCGCCCTCGATGTTGATGGCGAAGTCGCCGGTGCCGTCGCTGTCCTGGTCGAGGTACATCACCAGCACCTGGGTGTTGGGGTTGACGGTCAACACCTCGCCGGCGGGAACCGTTACCGTACCGGTGACGATGATGGTGCCGTACCAGGTGGTGGTGGTCACCGTGCCCCCCACCGTCTGCTGGCTGGCCAGGTCCACGGTGCGGCTGGTCTGGTCGGTCTGGTCCACCGAGTCGCGCACCTGCATGGTGATGGTGTAGGAACCGTCGGCGGGGTAGTTGTGCACCTCCACCTTGTTGGTGCTCCAGGCGGTGTCCCAGCTGCCGTCCGACTCCCAGTCCCAGCGCACCTCGAGGTCGGCCGGGGCCGTCTCCACGTCGCTGCAGGAGGAGGCGTCCACGGTCACCTGCAGGGCGTCGGAGATGGTGGCGGTGAAATCGGCCACCGGCGGGTAGTTCTTCACCTCCAGGTAGACCGGCTGCGACTGGCCCTCGCCGGCGGGGTTGTTGTCGTCGTAGGCGCGGGCCAGCAGGGTGATGGTGGAGCCGGTCTGGGCCGAGCCGGGCACGGTGTAGACGAACTCGTAGGGAGCCGAGGTGTCCTCGCCCTGGCTCACGCCGTCGGCCAGCAACTCTACCCGCACCACGTTGTAGCCGCCCTGGCCGTTGGCGTCGACCAGCACGTTGAAGGACTGGCCCTGGGTGGCGTCCACCGTTCCCTGGGGCCTGATGATACGCACCTCGGGGATGGTGGCGGCACCGATGGCCACCGGGCAGGTGGCCATGGCCTGGGCGCCGTCGTCGTCGGTGACCACCACCGAGGCGGTGAAGGCGCCCTCGGACTGGTAGGCATGGCTCGTGCTCGGGCTGGCGCCGTTGTCGAGATCGCCCGTGCCGTCGCCGAAGTTGAAGGTGTAGTTGACGATGGTACCGTCGGAGTCGAAGGAGCTGGAGGCATCGAAGACCAGCGTCTGGCCCACCGAGCCCGAGCCGGGGCAGACCAGCAGGGCGGTGGGCGCCTGGTTGGGCGTGTCGGTGACCACCACCTGCATTGTATCCGAGCCGCTGGCGCCCTGGTCGTCGGTAACGGTGAGCACCACGGTGTAGGTGTTGGCGCTGCCGAAGACATGGGTGATGTCGGGGCTGGTGCCGTTATCCACGTCACCGGAGCCGTCGCCGAAGTTGAAGGTGTAGTTGACGATGCTGCCGTCGATGTCGTAGGAGCCGGCGCCGCTGAAGGAGGCGGCCACTCCCACGGTGGCGGTGGAGTCGCCGCCGAGCACCGCCACCGGCTGCTGGTTGAGCGGCGGGGTGACGGTGAACGAGGCCGGGGCGCTGTCGATGCCGGCCAGGGATGCCGTCACCGTGGCGCTGCCCTGCCCGGTGCCGGTCACCAGGCCCTTGGAGCCGGGAGCGTTGGACACCGCCGCCACCGCCGCGTCGCTCGACGACCAGAAAGCCTGCTCGCTGATGTCGCGGTCCATGCCGTCGGAGTAGTGGCCGGTGGCGGTCAGCTGCACCGTCTCGCCCACCTGGATGGAGGCGCTGTCCGGACTGAGAACGATGCTCTCCAGG
>QMME01000099.1 GCA_003647095.1 Deltaproteobacteria bacterium | reverse complement strand
GAAACCGTCATTCGTCTACGCCAGGGATTTGGACCGGGACGGCATCGTGGACATCGTGGTGGGCACCGCCTCCATGTACGGAGAGAACGCCCTGGGGGTACTGTGGGGCCGGGGAGCGTGCCAGTGATGGAGATGGGGTCGGGAGCAAGGAGGAGAATACCTGGCTGGAGGAGGTTGACGATGGCCCGGGTGTGGTCGGTGTTACTGGTGCTAGGTGTCTGCCTGTCGTGTGCCGCGGCCGGCGCGCGGGAGCACAGGAGCGTGGCGGTGCTGGACCTGCAGTTCGGCGGTCAGGCGGACCGCACCAAGGTGCGGGCCCTGGAAGACCTGCTGGCCAACGAGATCCGCGCCCTGGGCGGGCTGCGGGTAATCGGCCGCGGCGACATCCTGGGATTGCTCAAGCTGGAGAAGCAGAAAGTGCTGGCCGGTTGCGACGACGAGCAGTGCCTGGCCGAGATCGGTGGAGCGCTGGGGGTGGACTGGATGGTGACCGGCACGGTGTCGGAGTTCGGCGGAACCCTGTTGCTCAACATCAAGGTGCTCGACGTGCGCGGGGCGCGGGTGGTGGCCTCTGTCTCGCGCAAGGTTACCGGCGGCCAGCAAGTCCTGGTGGACGTGATACCGGCAATGGTGCGCGAGTTGTTCGGCGGACTGCTGGGTGGCAAGGTGCAGGTGCTTTCCGTCGAGCAACTCGAGCAACGGCGCCGCCGCATCGCCTGGGGGCACGGTTTGTTCTGGTCGGGAGTGGGGTTGTTGGCGCTGGGAGGCGGAGCGGCCGGCATTGCCTACTACCAGGGCACGGTCAAGGTTCCCAACGATGAATCTGCCAGCAAGATCTGGGAAGGTGTGATGTGGGGCGCCTCGGGGATAGGGGTGGCCCTGCTCACCGCGGGCATCGTCTGCTGGACCTGGGAGTGGGAGCAAAGAGACAGCGGCGAGGTGGTGAGCTGGTATCCTGTCCTGGGTGCCGGGGTGATCGGCCTGGGAGGAACCTGGTAGCGTGAAAAACGAAACAAAGGTTTTTTGGGTCACCTTGCCTGTGGCGGTCCTTGTCCTGGCCGTTGCCGGTTGCGGTGTCTTCGTCAGCGAGGGCCCCTGGGACCTGGAAGCGGCGTTCGGAGTGAACGGCGACAACCTGCCGGCGGCGGACGTATTCGTGCTTTGGCCCGACCAACAGGCGCTGGATGCGAGTGCCCGGGCGACATTATGGGTACTGGAGCCTGCAGACCACGACTGCCAGGGACTACTCACCGGCTCCCAGCAACCGCAACAGGACGAGATCATCGCTGCCCAGACAGTGGCGGTTCCCCGGTTCGGCACCGTCGAGCTACAGCAGGTTCCCTCCCGGAATCTGATCTTCCTCGCGGAGGCCCGTGACCAGGACGGCATCATCCTCTATCGCGCCTGTATCACGCAACGCGCCCGCAAGCGGGCAGGCATTACCCTGACCCTCAACTGTACCTGTAACCCCGGAAGCGGTGGCAGCTGCGGCCCCCAGCCCGAGGACCTGCACAACCAGCGGGATGACGACTGCGACGGTCTCACAGACGAATGCAGCAACGACGGCGACTGCAACGACAACGACGAATGTACCGCCGACATCTGCGAGCAAGACAGCCTCAGCTGCAGCAACCGTCTGGTGCCCCGGCCCGGCCAGGAAGGCCCTCGCGACGATCCCAGCTGCAGCAATGGCAGTGACGACGACTGCGACGGCCTTACCGATGGCGACGACCCCGACTGCCGACCCTGCGAGCAGGATGGCGACTGCGACGACGGTAATCCCTGTACCACCGATAGCTGCAACCAGGCCACCCACGATTGTGAGAAAACAAACCTGACCGGTACTTCCTGTGAAGACGAATTCTTCTGCAACGGTCAGGAGACCTGTCAGGATGGCGTGTGCAGCGCGGGAGAGAACCCCTGTCCCGGACCAGACGGTGACGATGATTGCCGGGAGTCCTGTAGCGAGAAATACAGGAATTGTACAGGAACCGATCCCGAAAACAGCCCCTGCGATGATGGTGACCCTTGCAGCTTCGGAGACGTCTGCCAGGCCGGCCAGTGCCTGGGAATAGCGCTGGAGTCGGAAGAGCAGGCAGGAGCCGACGCCTGCAGCAACGGCCTGGACGACGACTGCGACACGCTCACCGATACCGACGATCCCGACTGCCAGCACGGTGGTTGCACCATGGGAGATGGCGCTTTCGAGCAAGCGGCAGCCATCGGCACCGGTATAAAAAACTACGGACTGGCTGCCGGGGATTTCAACTCTGACGGGATCAATGACTTGCTGGTGGTGGACTACAACCAGGGCGACATTGGTGGTTACCTGGTTCTTCTGGGCCGGAGTGATTCGTTGCCGGAGAAACAGCAGCTACAGCCTTTTTCAGACGGTAACTTCTGTTCCGGGCCGGAAGCGGTAACCGCGGCGGACTTCAATGGTGACAACATATTGGATCTGGCTGTAGGTTGCTCTGGATCCCACACCGTGGCCATCCTGGCCGGAAATGGATCTTCGGGCAGGGGAGACGGCACTTTTTCTGAAAAAGAAAACCAATATTTCGATGGGGCGAGACTGCCCGCGATCGTCAGCGCCGATTTCAACGGCGATGGATATCTGGATCTAGCCGTGGCGGATTTCGCCAGTGGCGAGGTGAGGATCTTGCCGGGAAGCGGCAGCTATTCCTCCGGCAACCCCTGGTTCGGCGCTTCCTCGTCAGTGGCAACCGGTTGCTCTCGTGTCACCCTGGCCGCCTGTGATTTCGACCGCGATGGATACCAGGACCTGGTGTTCTCCTGCCCGAGCAACATTGAGACCTACACTGGCTCCGCGGGGGGAACCCTGGAATGGCTGCAGAGCCTGGACCCCAGCGATAACCGGGCCACTTTTGGCGCCGTGAGTTGCACGGATATCAACAACGACGCCACCCCCGATCTGGCGGCGCTGCAGAACTGCAGCGATTGCCCGCCAGGACTGAAGCACAATCTGGTGACATTCAAGGGGGATGTCGGTTCGGGGTTGCAGAGCAGTTGGCGGGAGGTATCGCTGTCTTCCAATAGCATATTCGAGATGATGGCGGTGGCGGACCTCGATCACGATGATATCATCGACGTCGTCGCCGGTGCCTCGAACGGCTCCCTGGTGACACTGCTCGGCCAGGGGGGCAACGGCGTGGGCGATGGCAGCTATGTGGCCGGGGGAACCTACTCGCTGGCGAATTGGGCAGGGCAGGTAATCGCGGCTGATCTCGATGGAGATGCCATAACCGACCTGGCAGCATCGTTGCCGGATGGCCAGGCCGTGGCGATTCTCATCGGCACCGGCAGCTCGGGAGTGGGAGACGGCACGTTTCCCCGGCGGGACGACTACGACGTCGGTCTGCAACCGCAGATGGTCCTGGAGCACGACTTCAACGAGGACGGCATCCTCGACCTGGCCGTCACCAACACGGAAGATGAGGTGGTGGTGATGCTCGGTGATGGCTCGGGAGGCCGCGGCAGCGGTGCCTTTAGCGATTCCGGCCGGTATCAGGTGATAAGGAATCCTGTAGGTCTGGCCGCGGGTGACCTCAACGGAGACGGCATCACCGATCTGGTGGTGACGAACCGCGATCCCGACGACAGCCAGGGCCCCCCCTACAAGTACTACCTGAGCCTGCTCTGGGGACAGGGGCAGGACGGCCGGGGGGACGGTTCGTTCTCCGACACCGACACCCGGATCGAAGTTGGTAGAGATCCCTCCTGGGTGGTGAGCGCTGACTTCAACCACGACGGCATCCTGGACCTGGCCGTCAACAACCGCAGGCTGGGCGAGACTTCCGGCGCGGTGCAGGTGCTGCTCGGGCAGGGAACACCGCCGCAAGGGAATGGTACCTTTGCGGCCCCAATCGCCTTCGACGTGTGCAAGGAGCCCCGGCAGCTGCTCGTCGCCGACGTGGACGAGAATCACCACCCCGATCTGCTGCTGCTGTGTGGCCAGCAGGACGACGGAACGTCCGTCGTCACGGTACTTGCGGGTGACGGCGGGGGTTCCTTCACCGGCACCTTCTCTTGTAGTTTCGGCAGCTCGTTCCGTGCCATGGCCGGCGGGGATTTCAACGACGACGGCGTCATGGACGTGGCACTGATCGACTGGCAGGAAGAACGGCTTTACGTGATCGCTGGCAACGGCAGCGACGGCCGTGGGGACGGCACTTTCGACTGTGACGGCCGCAGCTCTTTCACGACCGGGGATCGTCCTGGCTGGTTGGCGTCCGGCGACTTCAACGGGGACGGTGTGACCGATCTGGTCGTGACCCTGGCGGTCGACGGTAACGACGACGAGGTGAACGAGGTGCTGCTTTTCTCGGGTACCGCCAGCGGCGGGCATGCAGATGGCGGGTTCCTGCCGGGGCAGCGCCTGTCCACCGGCCGCCAGCCGGTCTTCGTCACCGTGGCCGACTTCAACGAGGACAATATCCAGGATCTGGCGGTGGTGAACGTTGCCGACGGTGCAGCGGGCCTCAACATCTTTCTCGGGGGAGGACAGTGCCGCTAGCCGCAGAGGCGCCGTTGCGGGGGCCGAAGCCGTCGCGGCAGGGAGGCGCGCGAATGAACACGAGACGGATGTCGCTCAATGGAGGAGGTTCTTCCCTGGCGCTGCATCTCAAGGTGGCCCTGGCGTTTGCCTTGCTGCTGCAGGCGGTGTGGGCGTCGCCGGCGGGGGCTCGCCAGTGGCGATTTGCGGTCATCGTGGATGAGAGCATCGGAGGCAAACCGGCCGGGGTGGGGCTCGCGCAGGGCGAGCTGGAGCGGGGCCTGCAGGAGAAGGGCCAGGTGGTGGTCGACCGCGCCCGGGTGACCGCGGCCCGCCGGGATGCCGCCGTCGAGCTGCTGCTCAAGGGTGACGTTCCGCAGACGCTTACCGCCCTGGACGCCGAGCTGCTGCTGGTGGGCCAGGTCGGTACCAGCATGCTCGGCAACTTCATGGACTCCGACTGGAAGGTGTGCTCGGCCGCCATCAAGGCCAGCCTGATCCGGGTCTCCACCGGCGAGGTGATAAAGACCTTCACCGGCCACAGTCGCGGCAGCCACGTCTCCGCGGAGACGGCCTCGCAGCGGGCCCGGCGGGCGGCCGGCCGCTGGCTTCTGGACGAGTTGCTGAAGGCGCTGCCCGGGATCGAGGCCCATGCCGAACCCATTGCGCTGGTGGTGCGCGACCTGCCCGGCCCCGGCAAGCTGCAGGAACTCGCCCAAGCCCTCCGTGCCGTGGAAGGCATAAGCGAGGTTACCACCGGCGGGCTGTCGCGGCGCATGTCGCGGCTGCGACTGCAATCGCGTCTGGAGGCGCTCGATCTGGCACTGCGCCTGGAGAGGGCCGGGCTGCCCATCGAGGTGATGGCCGCCACGCACGGGCGCATACTGGCCCGCTGGGCTCCGGAGAGGGCGCTGCTCTTGAAACTGCTGCTGCTTCCCGCTGCCGCCGGCGGCCGAAGCCCGAACTGGTTGCGCAGCGCCGTGTCCGGCATGTTGCAGGCCGAGTTCGAGAACGTGACTTATCTCGATGTTCGACCGGGTGGGGTTGCGCTCTCGGTGCGCCGGCCGAGGCCGGGGGACATCAAGCGGCTGGTCGCCGGCAAGGAAGTCGATCTGGTGGCGGTTCCCCGGATCATGCGGGCCGGACGCGGGCTTGTGCTGGAGACCACCCTGTACGACGCCGCCACCGGCGCCAGGATGTGCGCGGCCACTGCAAGCGGCCGAACCGAGGAGGTGGCCGACCTGGTCGGCAGGCTGGTGCGCAAACTGGAGACAAGGCTGCTCAAGAACGTATCGCGCCGGGGTCGCCTGCCGGCCGGGCTGGCCCGGCGCCGGCGGCACGGGCAGGGACTGCTGCGGATAGACGCGGTGCGGTTGGACGACATATTTCCGGCCCGGCTGGGCTACTACACCGACCACCCGCTGGGAGTTGTGAAGCTGAGCTGGCACGGCAAACAGCGCCCGCGGCAGCTCAAGGTCTCCCTGTTCATCCCCGGGTTCATGAAGCTGGCCTCCGAGCAGGTGATCACCCCCCCGGCGGGCAAGGATCGGTTCCAGGTGCCGCTGACGGCGACCCTCGACCGCGGCCGGGTGTTCGTGGTGGAGGAGAACACCCCGGCACAGGCCCGCGTCCGGGTGAGCTTCCAGGGCGCCGACGGCGTGGTGCAGCGGCAGCGGGTGGTGCCGGTGATGGTGTTCGACAAGAACGCCCTGAGCTGGAACCGGCCGGCGTCGCTGGCCGCATTCGTCACTCCCCGGGAGAAAAACCTGATGCGCTTCGCCCGCCAGGTGACGTCGGTCAAGCGGCCGCGGGGCCTGGCGGCCGGCGTGGCCGATGCGGTGGCGTTGTTCGAGGCCATGCGCCTGCTGGGAGTGCACTACGTCAAGGACCCGGCCAATCCCTATCGCCGCGACACCCTGGACTACGTGCAGTACCCGCGCGAGACGCTGGCGCTGCGCGGCGGAGACTGCGACGATCTGGCGGTGTTGTACGCGGCGATGCTCGAGTCGGTGGGAATCGAGACGGCCCTGATAACCACCCCGGAGCACGTGCTGATGGCCTTCCGGCTCGATTCCAGCCGGACTCCAGCACACCGGCTGGTGCCCGATCCGTCCCTGTATCTGACCCTGGCGGGTTCATCTCCGGGCCGGCGGGGAAAGCTGCGCGGCACCGCCTTCCGGGTGGACGGCCGTTGCGACCGGGTGATGCTGGTGGGGCAGGCCGAGGCCGGCAGTCACTGGATTCCGGTGGAGACCACCGCGCTGGAGGGGACGTTCACCGAAGCCTGGCGCCAGGGGGCCCGGGAGATCGCCCGCTGGCGGAGAAACCCCGGCCGGCTCGGAGTGGTGCTGGTGCGCCAGGCCTGGGCGGGCTTTCCCCCGGCGGTGCTTCCCGCCAGGGAGGAGAAGATCTCGCCCGACGGCGCCAGGCTGGAACGGGCACTGGCGGCCGCGTCCGGTGAAATCCGCGAACTGGCCGAAAACAGCCTGAAAAGACGAATGGTACGGCTCAGGGCCCGCATGGCGAAAAACCCCCGCGACACCGGCGCGGCAACCGAGGCTGCCAAGCTGTTGGGCAGGGCGGGGAAGGTCGCCGAGGCACGGCATTTGCTCGAGCCGCTGCTGAAAAAACATCCGCGCGACGCCGCCCTGGCCAACGACCTGGCCAACCTGCTGCTGCTGTCGGGAGAATCCGAGCAGGCTTTCGTGCTCTACCGGAAAGCCGCCCGCGGGAGCCGGAAACTGGCAGCCAGGGTTTTCGGCAACGTGGCACTGGCCCGGATGGCGCTGGGTGATGAAGCAGGCGCGGAACGGGCGCTTGCCGAAAGCGTGCGCCGTGGTGGCGAGAAACTGTTTGCCGGCCTGGGAGCGCAGGAGGGAGTGGAGGCAAAGCCGCCGGCCACCAAGCCCGGGCCGAAGACCGTCCCCGGGCAACTGGACCGCAGGCGCTTGCGCCTGTTGATCGAGCGGGTACTGGAGCATGCGGCCAAGACCCCGCGTGGCCAGAAGAAGGTTCCTGCCGGGCTGTTCTCAAATCCCTTTCCCAGCGGGGGACGGCGCGGTATCGATCCCCGACAGCAAAGCCTGCTTGCCGACCTGCTGCTGTGGAGCCGGTGAACCACCGGGTTGCCGATCCAGTAACGCATGCATTTGCCAGGGAAAAACCGGCTGCGCCTGATGGGACTGGCCCTGGGTATCATCCTGGGGCTGGTAATGGTCGTGCTGCAGCTTGCCGGGGTGTTCGAGCGCTGGGAGGTGGTGAGCCTGGATGCTCGCTTTCGCCTGCGCGGTCCCCGGCCGCTCGACCGGCGCATCTCGGTGGTATTAGTCGACGAGCCCACGCTGGAGGCTCTCGGCTGGCCGCTGCCACGCGCCACCTGGGCGGCGCTCGTTGACATCGCTCGACGCCACGGTGCCCGGACGCTGGGCTTCGATATCCTGTTTGCCGATCCCGGCCGCCACCCCGAGCAGGACCAGGCCCTGGCCCAGGCGGCGGCCGACTCCGGCGTGGTGGTGTTTCCCGCCCAGCTCGGGTTCGGCGCCAGAGCGGGCGCTCCACCGGCTGGTTACCTGGATGAGTGCCCGCGGCAAGGGGACTCGGCTGGTAGCGTGCCCCGGGCCACTGGCATGGTGGGACCGCTTGGCCAGCTGGCCGCCGCCGGAGCCGGAGCGGCGCACCTGCAGCTGGACGGCCGGCCGGACGGCGTGTTCCGGAAGGTGCCGTTGTTTCTTGGCTGCCAGGGGCGGCTGGTGCCGACGCTGGCGTTGCGACTGGTGTCTGTTTATCGCGACCGGAGGTTGGGCAAACCTGGATTCTCCGGGCGGCGGCTGCAAATGCCGTCGCTGGGAATGACCGTTCCCCTGGCGCGCCGGGGCGGGGCGCAGGTATACGTGAACTTCCAGACGGTGACCGAGGGAATCCGCGCGGCCAGCCTGGTGGAAATTCTCCGGGCCCAGCACCAGCTGGAGCAGGGCGGCAAGCCCGAACTGGAGGTAGACGAGTTTTTCCGCGACAAGCTGGTACTGGTGGGCCAGATGGCTGCCAGCGTGGGTGACCATGGTCCCACGCCACTCTCCGCCGATTCGCCGCTGGTGCTGGTGCATGCCAACCTGGCCGACAACCTGATCCGGGGCAGTTTTCTCACCAGGGTACCGGCAGCCGTGGATGCGCTCGTGCTGGTGGGATTGTGCCTGGTGCTTTCCGTGCTGCTGGTCTGGTTGCGTACCAGGTACGCCGTGGGCGCGGTATCGCTGGTGGCGATTGCCTTCGCGGCCCTGAACTACTGGTTGTTTGCCGGCCGGCAGGTGTGGCTCGAACTGGTAACCCCGCTGGTGACGACGGTCGTGGCAACCCTGCTGCTGAGCACCTACAACCACCTGGTCCGGGACGCCAGGGAAAGGCTGGTAAAATCCGCCTTCGAACGCTACGTGGCTCCGGGCATGCTGGAGCGTATACTGGAGCGGGCCGCGGACCTGAGCCTAAACGGCGAGTACAAGCGGCTCACCATCCTGTTTTCGGACATCAAGGGCTACACCAGCCTGTCGAACCGGCTGGAACCGGATCGGGTACTGCAACTGCTGCGCGAGTACCTGCAGGTGATGACGGAAGTGCTGCACCACCACGGCGGCTGGGTCGACAAGATCATGGGCGATGGCATCATGGCGGTGTTCGGCGATCCTCTGCCCGCCGAGGATCACGCCCGGCGCGCCGTGGAGGCGGCTCTGGAGATGCAACGGCAACAAAAACGGTTGCAGCAAAGCTGGCGGGCGGAAGGTAAGTCGGGCCTGGAGATGCGCATCGGCATCGCCACCGGCGATGTCTACGTGGGCAACATCGGCTCCAGCCACCACCTCGAATACACCGCCCTGGGGCGGGCGGTGAACCTGGCCGCGCGCCTGGAAGCGGCCGCACCACCTGGCGACATCCTGATAAGCCATGAAACCCGTGAGGAACTTGGTGACGGCTACAGTACGATCCTGGTCGAGGGTCTCGAGCTCAAGGGCTTTGACGACGTCAGCAGTGCCTGGTTGATAGAAGGACAACTGCAGAAATTGACCGGTCGCCGGCAGGAGTAAAGACAATCGGGTTTGCAGCGGCGGCCTTGCTGGTTTATCGTCGCCTGGTCCGGGAGGTGTTACGTGCTTGGTGACCTGGATCTCATTCGCTTGAAGAAGGCCCTGGCCGGCCTGCCGGAGCCGCTGGAGCTCGTCTTCCATCCCACCTCGGGGCGCAGCGCCCTGAGCGAGGAGATGGAAGCCGCGGCCCTGCAGATCGAACAGGCTTCCGGGGGAGCGGTGCGGCTGCGCCGCGCCCCCCCGGCCGAGCGCCAGCACCTGCCCGAGCGACCGGCGCTCTCCCTGGGCTGGCGCGGCAAGAGCAACATCCACTACCTGGCCATTCCCGAGGGCCCCGAGGTGCTGCCCTTTATAGAGGCGTTGCAGGCCTTGCCGGCCGGGGTGGCCGGGCACCAAGAACCCTGGACCCGGAAGCTGTCCGGGCTGCGCCGGCCGGCCCGCCTGTTCGTGTTCATGGCCACCACCTGCCCCAATTGCCCGCGGACGGTGCGGGCGGCCCTGCAGCTTTCGCTGGTCAGCCACGGGGTGCACAGCTACATCATTGATGTCCAGCGTTACCCGCGCCTGGGCGAGCGCTACCGCATCAAGTCGGTACCGGCCACCGTGCTGGACGACGGCTGGACGGGAGTGGGCATGATGTCGCCGGCGGAGCTGGTGGAACGCATCCTCCGGCGCGACGACCCGGACATGGACCAGGAGGTATTCGATTCCCTGGTTGAGTCCGGGCGCCTGGACGACGCCGCGGACTGGCTGCTCGACCACGGCGCGCCGGCCTTCGCGGTGGCCTGGCAGCGTGCCACCCTTTCGGTCCGGGTGGCGCTGATGCTGCTGGCAGAGAAGGTGCTGGAAAAGGACCGCCGGGCACTGGAGGGCTGTGTCGAGACCCTGCTGGAGTCCCTGGACAGTGATGACGCCGCCCAGCGGGGAGACACCGCCGATCTTCTGGGACGGCTGGGCGATGCGCGGGCGCTCGAGCCCCTGCGCCGCCTCGGCGACGACCCAAATCCCGACGTGGCCGAGATCGCCCGGGATGCCGTGGACCAGCTATTGCACGAGTGAGGTGCTCAGTTCCGCCGGCGCAGCAGGACCTGGTGCTTGAGCAGGTCGATGTGCTCGATGCTGGCGGGGATGGTTTGCTTCTCGCCGATGATGTTCATCAGCACGATGTTGTCGCCGTCCCGCTTTACCAGCACCGCCTCGTCCATGAGCAGCTGCCGGTTGTCGTCCTTGTCGACCAGGTAGACCGCAGATTCACACATGGTCTTTTTCCTCTCCGCGCCCGGGCTCCCGGCCCTTGTCGCGTTCCAGGTAGGCATAGGCATTGTGGGCGTGGATGGATTCGTAGTTTTCCACCCCCACCGAGTACCAGGTGATGCCCGGGTGCTCGTCCAGGCGCACCGCCACCGCCCGGGCCACGTCCTCGACGAACATGGGATGGGCGTAGGCCCGTTCGGTGACGTACTTCTCGTCCTCGCGCTTGAGCACCGAGAAGACGTCGCAGGAAGACGAGGCCTCCACCAGTTCGATGATCTCTTCTATCCAGACGAAGCAATTCTGGCGGTAGCAGACGGTCACCTGGCCGCGCTGGTTGTGGGCACCCTGGTCGCTGATGGCCTTGGAGCAGGGACAGAGCGCGGTTATCGGCACCCTTACCTCGATTTCCAGGGTGACCTCGTCGTTGCCGAAACCGCGCACCGAGCACTGGTAGTTCATCAATCCCTCGGCGCGTGACACCGGCGCCTGCTTGGTCAGGAAGAAGGGAAAACTGACCTCCACGAAGGCCTGCTCGGCCTCGAGCCGCCGCCGCATCTCCAGCAGCAGGCCGGGGATGCTGGCGGTGGACATGTCGGAGCAGGTTTCGTTGAGCAACTCCACGAAACGGCTCATGTGGGTGCCCTTGAAGCGGTGCGGCAGGTTTACGAACATGTCCACCCGGGCCACGGTGTGCTGCATGCCCCCGGAGCGTTCCAGTACGCGGATGGGGTAAAGGATGTCTTTCACCCCCACCTTGTCGATCTCCACCCGGCGGTAGTCCGGCTGGTTCTGGACG
>QMME01000098.1 GCA_003647095.1 Deltaproteobacteria bacterium | reverse complement strand
GGTTGGCCGTTCAGGCTGCCGGACAGGTATTCCCCGGAGGGCTCTCCAAAGGGAGTGTGCAAGCGGTGCGTCTGCCTGTCCGCCAGGCCCTCCAGGTCATACAGGCCGCTGCCGCCGATCACTCCCAGCTTGTGTTCCAGCATGCCCGCGGTCTCCCTCAGAACGAGGGTTCGGGAACGAAGTACATGCTCTGCGTGGCCGGCTTGGAATCGGGCGTGTCGCTGGGCAACCCGCCGGTGAGCAGAACCCAGCCGTTCTGCATGCTGGTGGCCTGGTGCAGGAAACGCGGGGGATCGAGGAAGTCATCGGCAATCTGCTCTACCGAGTAGGTGCCGGAGCCCACCAGGATCATCTCTCCCACCTGCACTCCGGTGGCGGTGGAGGTCTTGCCACCGGCCACCACCACGTTGCCGGTCTCCAGCAGGGAGCAGGTGTGGTCCATGCGTGCCACGGTGAGGTTCAGCTCCAGGTCGCGGAACTCGCCGTAGGTGGGAACACCGGGATTGTAGATCTCCACCCCGGCGTCGACCGAGGTGTCGTCTTCGGTGGTCTTGCCGCCGGCAACCAGCACGTCGCCGTTATCCAGGGCCACCGCGCACAGGTGGGAGCGGTTCTTGTGCATGGTGACGTTCACGCCCTGGTAGAACTGGTTGGCCTGGGCGTTGTAGACGTCGATGGAACCCAGGGGGCCGTTCTGATCCTGGCCGCCGATTATCACCACGTTGCCGTTGTACTTGGAGGGGTCGAGCAGCACCGCCGCGTGGAAGGCCCGGGCCGCCGACATGTTGTTCTGTACCGGTTCCCAGGCATTGGAACCCGGCAGGTAGCGAATGGCGCTGTTGAAGTAGTTGACGACGTCGCCGTTCTGGTAGGCGGCGCCGCCGGTGACCAGCACCTCGCCGGTGGCCAGCATGGTGGCCACGTGGTGGGCGCGGCCGGAACCCATGACGCTGATGGTGCCGAAGGAGTTGGTGGCCGGGTCGAACAGCTCGGCCGACTGCAAGGTGGTGCGCTTGCCATCGACCAGGCCCACCCCGCCGGCCAGCAACACGCGACCGTCACGCAGCCGGGTGGCGGTATGGAAGGCCCGGCCCGAGGGAGCCGCCATCTTCACCGGGTTGCCGGTGCGGTCGGTGATGAGCTGGTGGGTGCCGGTGGCGGGATCGAATATTTCTGCCGTGGCCAGCACTTCCTCGAGCCCCTGTCCGTAGCGGCGCACCCCGCCGGTGATGAGCACCCGGCCGTCGGCCAGCAAGGTGGCCGTGTGACCGTATCTGCCTATCTCTCCCTGTCCCATCATGGAACAGGTGCCCAGCTGGCTGGAGCGGGGATCCACCACGGTGGTCTCGGTGAAGCTGTTGACGTTGCCCAGCAGCAGGTTCATGGTGATGGAACCGAGAGCACCGGGCCCGCTGCCCAGCACCAGCGACTGCGAGGTGGCCCGGGCCATGGCCGGCCCATCCAGGGTGGTGCGGCAGCGCAGGTCGACGATGCGAGCCGGGCCGTCGAGGTCGTCGCCGGACATGTCGCAGGTGCCCTCGGAAAAACTGCAGGTGTGACAACGCGGCCCCAGTCCATTGGCGATCTGGGAAGGATGCAGCGGATCCTGCGGATCCAGCGAAGACACGCATACCTCCATGAACTGGCACTGGTTGTTGGCAAACAGGACGTCTTCCTGACAGGGGTTGATCAGGTTGAAAGATACGTTGGCCTGCCCGGAACAACCGGCCACGCCCGCCAGCAGCAGGACCGCCGCTGCCGCCAACCCCCTTCCGGTGCAACTCATGGTATCTCGCATCTCAGGACTCTCCAAACTCTGCTGTTCGTTCCCAGGTACGGCACGCTTATCAGGGTACCGGCCAATGCACGTTCACCGAAGCTCCGCCGGCTCCCTGGTTGAAGACTCCAGCGGCGTACAGCCCGCCGGCGGTACCGCCGGCCACCACCACTCCCACCAGGGTCCAGAACCACCAGGCCTGGTACCAGCGCGGGCCGTGAGATTCGATCTCGTCTATGGGCTTGACCGACTGTGCCACCGGCACCGGCACCACCACCGGGGTGGTGGTCGTCGGGGTGGCGGCCAGTGCGCTGCCGCCGGCAGTCACCAGGCCTTCCCGGGTGACCCGCGGCGCTGCCGGCTGCACCGTGGCCGGCGGCTTGGCCGGTGTCGCCCGCGCGCCGGGAACCGCCGGGCCCCGGGCGGAGGGAACCGCCGGGCCCCGAACCGGAGCGGCCGGCGGCTTCTTCACCGCCGGGGCCACCGGCAAGCCGGCTGGCTGGCGCGGAGCCGGCGGCGGCGCCACCGGTCCCACGGCAACACTCTTGAGCTTCTTCTTCTGCTGGCGGGAAGCTATCAAGAGTGCCGGAAACTTCTTCACCGGGTCCGGACAGCCTTCCACCCTCTTCACCAGCACCGTGGCCATGTTGTAGACCTCGACACTGGCACCCAGCAGGTCCTTGTCCAACTGCACCGCCGGCAAGGGGCAAAGCTGGCCGTCGGCAACCTTCATCAGGAAGGAACCCACAACCAGGTTGTTGCCGATGTTGCCGACCCCACCCAGTACCACGTAGTCGGCGCCGATCTTCCTGCCCTCCTTGCGGGCCAGCTTGATGGTGGCCTTCTGGACGCGGTTCTGGCGCAAGCTCTGGGCGATCTCGCCCAGCGGACCGGCCAGTTTCTTGACTCCACCCAGGCTGGCCAGCACCCGCCGGCGTTGGGTGGAAACCACGGTCACCTTGTCGGCCCAGGGCTGCAGGCCTTCCTTCTCCACCCGGAGGAAATGCTCTCCCGGCACCAGCTCCTTCATGAGGATGGGGGTGGTGCCGACCTTGCGGCCATCGAAGAACACCGTGGCGCCCTCCACGTTGGCCAGCACTTCCAGTTCCCCGCGGCTCTTGAGCAGGAGCTTCTTGCGAATACCCTCGGCCACGTTGCGGAACATGGGCGGGTAGCGCTCCGGGTCCAGCACGATGTCGGGTTTGAGCCGGATCACCTTGACCAGCATCTTGGCCCCGTCATCTTCGCGATCGGTTCGGTAGTAGCAGACCGACAGCATCAACAGGGCTTCTATCACCGGCGTGAAGTCACTCAGCAGGGCCAGGGATTTCTGGTAACGGGCCAGGGCCGCCTGGTACGACCTGATGGCCTTGCCGAAGCGAAAAGCCTGGTAGTGCTTGTCGCCGGCCCGGCGGAGCTTCTCGGCCTGCTTGAGTTCCCTGTCGCTGAGTGGTTTTACTGGCGTACCGGTGGTTTCCGGGATGAAGATGGGACCTTTTTGCAGTTGCACCTCGTCGGAGTGCTTGATCTCGTTCTTGAGCAGATCGCCTATCTGGGTGACGACTTCCTTGCTGGCGCCGTCCCGGATGGGCTGGTAGGGGAACACGTAGATCTTGGGGCCGGGGCCAACCGCCGCCCGGGCCACGCCCCTTCCCGCCAGCGGCATAAACCCCATTCCCAGCCAGACCATCAAACCGGCCAGAACCGCCGCCAGCCAGCGGCCTCCGCAACGCCGTGTCATGCTGCCGATCATGTGTCCTCCTTGGTTGCTACTCCAGGGCATTTCCATGGGGCACCTCCGGTTTTCGTCAACAGACGCCGGAGTGACCCGTTGCGATCTCGCACCAGCCCGAGGCTGGCAGAAAGCTAGCACACCAGAGAAATCAGTGTCAAGCCGGCTCTGGACGATTTATCCAGCATTTTCGGGGACAATCACCGGGCAACCAGGACCGTGAAGGCCGCTGTCGGCAGGAGACACGCTGCTTGCGGCCGGAGGTTCGTGGTGGCGGCAGGGAAATGCCCGGCGAGTACCGCAGCAGACGGCCGTCGGTAACTTCAGGACTCCTTTTTCGCCTGCTGCTTTTTCTTGTTCTTGCGGGGGCGGCTCTTTCCAAAGGTACCGCGGTAACGCTTGCCCTTGGCCGTTCGCTTGTCACCTTTTCCCATCTTGTATCCTCCAGCAGTTGCTCCGGCCCGGGTCGCGTACGCCACGACGGGCCCGGTCACCCGGCCGGCCGGTAAACAAAGCCGGGCCAGGCCCGACGGCCTGGCCCGGCTGAACCCGGAAAGAGGCTCTGGGCCCCTTACTCATGGAGCTGATCGGGATCGAACCGACGACCTTCTGAATGCCATTCAGACGCTCTCCCAGCTGAGCTACAGCCCCACAGGCGCTTGTAACAGAACCGGCTCCGCCCCCTTTGCGGGCGGCGTCACAGGGCGCCTTGTTTAGCAATGGAAGAACGCTTTGTCAAGAAGTAGTACTGCTTTTTGCCTTCCGGGTGCTCTTGCGCTTGACGGTGCGCTTGGCGGTCTTGCGGGTACCGCTCTTTTTCCTGCCGGTGCCCTTGCTCGACTTCTTGCCCGTGCCCTTGCCTTTGGTGCTCTTGCCCACTAGCAGTTTCTTGGCAACGGTCTGTAGCCGCTTGGCCAGGTCCTGCAGGGGCTTGGGGGCATCCAGGGTTCTTTTTTCTATCAGCTTGTAGGTCTCCTCGCCCAGCTTGCGCAGCAACCGGTCACGCTCGGCCACCAGCCGGGCATGGTCGCTGCGCAGCCTCTCCACCACCGATCCCAGTTTCAGCGACCTGGCCATCTCCTCGATCTGGGCGCTGGTCCGCGACCACAGTTCCACGATCTGCTGGGCTACCTCGTCTTTGCGGCTCATGGCTTCTCCTTTCTGTATCCCAAATTACACTCGACAAATAGCCTACTTGCCGCACCGTGTCAAGGTAAATTTCACCCTCTTTCCCACCCTTGCGCCCCCTCTCCGTCACGATGGCTTACGCTAGGTACGACCGGCTTTTTCTTTCAGCACGCCCTCGGCAACCAGTCGCTTGTGAATCTGCTCCCGGGAAAGAGGCTGCGGCGGTGCCACCGCCAGGCGCCGCCGCCACAGGTACAATCCCACTGCCAGGGGGATCAGCACCAGCCCGATGATCTGCGACGTCGACAACCAGGGTGCGGCGTGGTTGCCCAGGCCGCCGCGATCGTCGTCTCCCCTGATGAACTCCAGCAGGAACCTGGCCACGGCGTAGCATACCACCATGATCAGGAACGACTGGCCGGTGAACTTGCGGCGGCGATGCAACCACAGGGCCAGGGGAAACAGGGCGAAGCCCAGCAGGGATTCGTAGAGCTGGGTGGGATGAACCGGCAGCGACGCGCCCGCCGCGCCGGGGAAGTTGTGGGAGGCCTGGCTTCCCGGGGGAAAGACCACCGCCCAGG
This sequence comes from Deltaproteobacteria bacterium, assembly GCA_003647095.1. Lineage (GTDB taxonomy): Bacteria > Myxococcota > B64-G9 > B64-G9 > B64-G9 > B64-G9. The sequence continues at coordinate 6,430 of QMME01000098.1, read as the reverse complement.
GCAGATCGCTGGGCTGGCCGTGGCAGCAACCGGCCAGGAAACAGCCGATGCGCGTGAAGCCCAACCCCAACACCATGGAAGGAGTGGTGGTGTCGAGCAGGTTCCAGACGGAGGATTTCTTCAGGCGCAGGTAAGCCCAGGCTCCCAGGATGCCGCCGATGTAGCCCCCGTAGGCCACCAGCCCCTCGCAGCGCGAGGAAAACAGCGCCGGGAGAAAGCCGGTGGAAAAGCGCCAGGTACCGGGGTTGGAGATCAGGTGGGCCACGCGGGCGCCCACCAGGGAGCAGACCACCACTACCAGGTAGGCGTTGTTGACCGTCCGGTAGGACAATCCTTCCCGAAGCGACAGCTTCACGCCCAGGTACCAGCCGGAGACGAAGGCGATGCCCAGCATCACCCCGTAGGCATAGATGTGATGTCCGCCCAGTAGCGGCAGCCAGTCGGGAAACGTGAACAACACCGGGTGCATGGCAGGCATCATGCCGCGGCCGGGAGCCGGGGTCAAAGGAAATCCGGCCCCCTCCCCCCCCCGGCTCCGGGCGGCGGCGTGCCGCCGGGCGATTGGTTGGCTGTCGGAAAAAGGTTTGTAAAAAAATTGTAGGCCGCGCCGGGGTGGAAAATCCCGGGCCGGGGAGCCAGGTTGACAGCGCCACTGCACCCGGGCAAACTTGCGCCCGGGTCATGGTGTGGACATGAGCTTGCAGAAACGCCTGCTGATACTATCCGGCCTGATAGCGCTCATCTTTGCCGGTGGCACGCTGGGCTTTTATTTCCTGGGCAACCTGGCCGGTGGCCGGCCCGGCCTGCTCGACAGCCTGTACCAAACCACCATCACCCTGACCACGCTGGGCAGCCGGGAGATGAAGCCGCTGACCGAGTTGTGGTACGGCAAGGTCTTCGTCATCGTACTGTTGTTTGCCGGCATGGGCGTGTTGTTCGTCTTCGCCACCTCGCTGACGGCCTTCCTGGTGGAAGGGGAACTACGCCACATTTTCTGGAGAAGGAAAATGGACAAGCTGCTCGAAAAGCTGGAAAACCACATCATCGTTTGCGGTGCCGGAGCCACCGGGACGTTCGTCATCGAGGAGTTGCTGGGCAGCGGTCACGAGGTGGTGATAGTCGACGCCCAGCAGGAACGCATCGAGCGCATCCTGGAAGCCCACGCCGACAAACGTATTCCCTACGTTTTGGGCAACGCCGCCGACGACGAGGTGCTGGAACGAGCCGGCGTGGTGCGGGCCCGGGGCATCGTGGTGGTCCTGCCCGACGAGCGGGACAATCTCTTCGTCACCGTCACCGCCCGCCAGCGCAATCCCCGCCTGCGCATAATCACCCGCTCCTCAGATGCCCAGGACGAGGCCCGCCTGACCCGCGCCGGCGCCGACGTGGTCATCAATCCCAGTCGCATCGGCGGCCTGCGCATGGCCTCGGAAATGGTGCGTCCCCAGGTGGTCACCTTCCTCGACCAGATGCTGCGCGGCCAAGAGCAGACCCTGCGCATCGAGGAACTGCCGCTCACCGCCGGCTGCTCCATGGTGGGCCAGGCCTTGCGTGACACCAACCTGCGTCGCGAGGCCAAGCTGCTGGTGCTGGCGATTCGCGACGCCAGCGGCCAGCGCACCATCTATAACCCGCCGCCCGAACAGGTGCTGGAAACCGGTGACACCCTGATCGTGCTCGGGCCGGTCGACTCGGTACGAAGGTTGCGCCAGAAGATGCGCTAGCAACCACGAGGAAGGAAACCGCCATCATGCGCTGCCCTGCCTGTGACAGTGAGAATCCTCCCGGTGCCCGCACCTGCGGCTCCTGCGGTCAGCCGTTGCCGGCGGCCGCCGAAGCGGACCTGTTGACAACCGGCGTCGTCTGCCCCAAGTGCGATACCTTCAACGAGATCACCGCCCGCCAGTGCGTGCGCTGCGGAGAACCACTGGCAGCCATCACCGACCTGATTCCGGCCGTGGCCGGGGGAGCCTCGCCAGCGGGGGAAAAAACCGTGGTGGAAAAGGCCACCCGCCCCGACCTGGCCTCGCCGCCCGCCGGGCAGCCTCCGGGCAACGCCTTCACCCCCGTGGCCAGGCCCCGGCGGGCCACCGATTCCCTGCCGGCCGTAACCGCCGCCGGCCCGGCCAACGTCCAGCGTTGTCGCCACTGCGGTGCGCAACTGGGCGGGGGGCAGGCGGAAACCTGTCCCGCCTGCGGCCGCCGCCTGTCGACCCGGCCCCAGGCCATCACCCAGCCGGAAGAAGCCAGCCTGCGCCTGCGCCTGATCAGGGGCTTCGGCCAGGAGGATGCCACCTGGCCCATCGGCCCGGCCGGAGTCACCGTGGGACGCAACGCCGCCCTGATCAACATCGAGGCCGATCCCTACTTGTCACCGGTACACTTCCGCCTGGCCAACAACAACGGTCAACTGTCATTGCAGGATTTCGGCGGGCGCAACGGCACCTTCCTGCGCGCCCGCGGCAAGTCCCTGGTGCGCCAGGGCATGGAGTTCATCGTGGGACGCCAGCGCCTGACCGTGATCGGCCTGGGTGGTCCCACCACCGACCGCCGCCTGCCCGGAACCGGCTCCAGCCGCATCTTCGGCTCGCCCGCGGGCAATCATCTCTACGTGGCCCTGCGCACCCTGCACGCCGCCGCGGACGGCAGCGTACAGGCGGCGCCGGTGCTGCTGCGAGCCGGACCGGTGATAACCCTGGGCCGGGAAGGATGCGACCTGAACTTTCCGGACGACGGGCGCCTGGCCGCACGCCACGCCGAGATCCACGTCAAGGCGGCCGGGCTGGAGATCCTGGCCACCGGCTCCACCGGTGTATTCGTCCGCCTGCAGGGCGAGCAACCCCTGCAGAACGGCGACGAGATCATGGCCGGCGAAGAACTGTTCCGGGTGGAGATTGACTGAACCCTCCCCATCCTGCCGGGGAACTCACAACGACTCGATCAACTCCCTGAACTGGGCGGCGTCGGGCGCCCGGGGGGCGTATTTCAGGTAGGCGCGGAAGCTTCTCTTGGCACGCTTGATCCGGCCCAGGCGCATGTAGCAGGTACCCAGGGCCTTGTGAGCGGCGGCAAACCCAGGGTACAGCGACACGGCCTTGCTGAAGGCCTTGATGGCCCTGGGCAGGCGGTTTCTGACCATCAACTCCTTGCCGGCCAGGTAGAACTGGCGGGCCGCTTCTGGTATCTCCCCGCTGCCGTCGCCCGCGGTCGCCGCCCGGCCGGCGTCGGCGCCGCTGTCCGCAGCCGCGCCGACTGCGCCGGAAGCAGGTCCGCCATCCACCCCGGCGTCGACCGGGCGGACCGCTTCCTCGACCCCGGCAGCTCCGCCGGCGTCAACCACGCCCGCCCCTTGACCGGCATCCGCTCGTTCAACCTTCCGGCCGCCCAGCACGAAGTAGCTCCCGGCGGCCAGGGCAGCCAGTAACACGACCGCCAGCACCAGCCACAGACCCTTGCGGGACGACGTGCCAGCCGGCCGTTGCTCCACCTCCCCTCCGGCCCCCGGCCCGGATACCGCTTCCGGCCGGGGTGCTTCACCGCTGGCCTCGGCCGTGGCGAAGAGATCGTCGTTTCCCAGCACCTGCTGCTGGGCCGGGGCCACCATGGGATTGACCACCCGGGCCAGTTCCTGCTGCATGGCCAGGGCCGTGGCCGGCCGTCCCTCGCGGTTCTTGCTCAGGGCCTTGAGAATCAGCTTCTCCAGCGCCGGAGACACCTTTATCCCGGGAACCTGGCTGGGCGGCAGCGGCGGTTCGGTCAGGTGCTTGGTGACGATGCCCATGGCCGTCGGAGCCAGGAAGGGCAGCTTGCCGGTGACCATCTGGTAGAGGATCACCCCGGCGGCGTAGAGGTCACTGCGGGCATCCAGGGGTTCGCCGCGGGCCTGTTCCGGGGACATGTATTCGGGGGTGCCGCATACCATGCCCACCTGGGTCAGGCCCGGCTCGTTGGTGGATTCCTGGATCTTGGCGATGCCGAAGTCGAGCACCTTGACGAAGTCCCTGGTACCGCGTAGCTCCGAGACCATGATGTTCTCGGGCTTGAGGTCGCGGTGGATGATGCCGGCAGCATGGGCATCGGCCAGGGCCGACATGACCTGGTCCATGACGTGGACGATACGCGCCTCGTCCAGGGGAAAGTCCTCGCGGATCACCCTGCCCAGGTCGCGCCCGGCCACGTATTCCATGGCCAGGTAGAGGGAACCGTCGCTGCTGTCCTGCCCGAAATCGATGACGGTGATGGAGTTGGGATGGTTGAGCCGGCTGGCGGCCCGGGCCTCGCGCTGGAAACGCCCCACCAGTGTGGGGTCGGCATTCATGCCCGCGTGCAGCACCTTGACGCAGACAACCTTGTCGAGACTCAGCTGTCGCGCCTGGTAGACCCGGCCCATGCCTCCCAGCCCCAGCAACTTCTCGATGCGGAACTTGCCATCCAGGGTGCGGCCCAGCAGGGGATCTTCCTGCTGGCCGGCAGCGGGGCGGGGCGCGGCCGCCGCTTCACCCACGGCTGCCCCGCAGGCCGGGCAGAAACGCCCGCCCTCCTCCACTTCTCTACCGCACTGGGGACAGAAACTCATTCCAGTCCCTGTCTATAGCGCGATGACAGCGTCCACGCAATCCTCTTTTGAGAAGCAAAGGGGATCTACAGGATCGATTCGTTCTCCCGCTCGAGGACGAAGAACGACACGAAGATCCGCCGCGGCCCCAGCGCCAGGTAGGCCTTGCCCAGGTAGAGATCGGGGTTGTCGGGATCGGGCTGCACCAGGTAGTCGCGCAGTACCCGGGAAGGATCCCAGGCGGGATTCCGGCGCGAGGCGTAGTTGAGCAGCAGGCTGTTGGGATAGAGGTTGTCGCGCTCTTCCGCCCGTACCGGGTAGACGTCGTAGAAGCCGTGCTTCACCGACTTGCCGTTCTTGACGACGTCGATCCAGGGATCGGCCAGGCCCCCGGGCTTTATCTTGACGTTGTAGCCGCGCAGGTCGGCACCGTCGCGATAGAAGCCCTTCTTGAACTTGGGAAAGCCCAGCAAGGTGGTCAGGGTCAGGGTGTTGAAGCCGCGGAACTCCCAGCCGGCCAGTTTCTCGGCATCCGGCTGTATCCCCTCCCGCAGCACCCGTTCCAAGAAGTCGTTGCTGGAGGTGGCCAGGGTCAGGTAATCGAGTTTATCGCCGGTCATGATCTCCGCCTCCTTGCCTGCGCTCACAGCCAGCCTTCCTGGCGGTACCACTGCAGGGTATCGCGCAGGCCGGGCCGCGGATCGGGGTAGACGAACCGGTAGCCGGTGGCCTTGAGCTTCTCGTTCGAGTAAGTGAAATCACGGTTGAGATACTGGATGGTATCGGCCTCGATGGGACTGGCCGTGTGCAACACGTCGCGGGCCAGGTACTGCACCCAGGTGGCCACCTTGCCCACGCCGGAGCGGATGAGATCGACAGGCACGGGCGGCAGCTTGACGAACAGGTGGCCGGTGAGCTGGGCGAAGAAGCGTACCAGTTCCACCTGGGTCATCTGGCTGTCGTCGTTGACGTTGTAGGGACCGGAGATGCCGTTGCCCTGCTCGGCCAGGTGCAGCGCGGCGCCCACCACGTCGCGCACGTGGATGAAGGGGACCCGGGCGGTGAAGTTGGCCGGTACCAGCGCCGGGTTCATCTTGGCCATGCCCATCACCAGCTGGCCGCCGCCGTAGACGGCCCGGGGCCCGTAGACGGTGGTGGGTCGCAGTACCGCGTGCGGCAGGTCGTGCTTGTCGCAGAACTCCATGACCTCCTTCTCGGCCAGATCCTTGGAGCGCAGGTAGTCGTTGGGAGGATTGGTGGGCATGTCCTCGCGCAAGGGCAACATGTCGGCGGTGGGCAGGCCGTAGACTCCACCGGCTCCCCACATGATGAACCGCTGCAGGTCGCCCTTGCGCTCCAGCGCCCCGAGCAGGTTGCGGGTGCCTCCCTGGTTGACCGCCTGCAAGGCCTCCCAGGTGGCCGAGTACTTGAACAACCCGGCGATGTGGAAGACCCACTGGACCCCCTCGCAAACCTGCTCCAGCGATGCCGGATCGGTTAGATCGGCGGCCACCAGCTCGGCCCCCGCCTTGCGGGCCACGCTGGGAAACAGCCCCCGCTGGCGGTCATCGCCTTCGCAGGCCGCCGGCAGATCGGTGGCCCGGACGCGGTAGCCGTTTTCCGCCAGCAACTCCACCATGTGACTGCCCATGAAGCCGCAGGCACCGGTTACCAGGCAAAGTGGTTTCTCGCTCATCACTACCTCCAAATGTAGTTGTTATACAATATCTTGCCGCAGCCAGTCATATTGTGGCCCGTTGGTCGGATTTCTACCACCGGCTGGCCTCCAAGTCAAGGGTTCCGTTCCGGCCGGGGCCGGTCACTAGTCGGCGGCCTTCCAGCGCCGGTGTATCCACAACCATTGCTCCGGTCGTT
>QMME01000097.1 GCA_003647095.1 Deltaproteobacteria bacterium | reverse complement strand
ATCTCCCGTGAAGCTCCCGTGCTGATTGTCCGGGAAGAGGCCCAGGAGGCCCGCATGGGTGGTGCTGCCAACGTGGTTGCCAACATCCATGCCCTGGGCGGTGAGCCGGTTCCGGTCGGCCTGATAGGTGCTGACGACAACGGCAACTGGCTGCTGCAGGCACTGGCCAACCGGGGAATATCTCCCGAAGGAGTGATAGTCGATCCCAATCGTTTCACCACCACCAAGACCAGGGTACTGGCCGGCGGTCGCAACACGGTCAGGCAACAGATGTTGCGAGTAGACCGCATAAACGATGATCCGGTCACTGCTCCCATCAGGAGCAACATCATCGAACGCCTGCGCCGGGTACTGACCAACGTGGAAGCCCTGGTGGTTTCTGACTACCGTGAGGGAGTGGTGGAAGAGGAAGTATTCGAAGAGATCCAACAAATCGCCGCCGCCGGCCAGGTGCCGGTATATGTCGATGCCCGGCGCGGCATTGAGAGGTTCAGGAAGGCAGAGGCACTGGTGCCCAACGAACCGGAACTGGCCGCTGCCACCGGCAGGGATCTCAACGGCGGCCAGATGTTGCAGGAAGCCGCGCGCTGGTTGCTCGAGCAAACCGATAGCCGTGCAGTGGTCGTCAAGCGAGGTCGCAACGGCATGGGTCTGTTTCTGGAAGATGGTCGCAATGTTCTCGAGCAGGCCTACGGCCTGGTGGAAGTGGCCGATGTCACCGGTGCCGGCGATACCGTGATTGCCGCCTATTCACTGGCACGCTGTGCCGGGGCCGAACCCGTCCAGGCGGCCCACCTGGCCAACATCGCCGGGGGAATAAAGGTGACCAAGTCGGGAACCGCCGTCGTGAACATTCGGGAGTTGCACCAGGCACTGAGCAGCTGAGTGTCGGATCGGTCCAGTGGATGCGGCGTAGCCGGCGGCGTGGCCGGCGGACAGGATGCGGCTTCCTCCTGCAACAACAGGTGGCAGATGGCGATATTCTCAACTGCAGCTGAATTGGTTCCCCTCCTGGAGCAGGCCCGGCAGCGGGGCGAGCGGCTGGTTCTGGCCAATGGCGCTTTCGATCTGCTCCACGTGGGACACGTGCGCTACCTGCAAGCAGCCGCCGAGTTGGGAGACATCCTGGTGGTAGCAGTAAACTCGGATGACTCGGTTCGCAGACTCAAGGGACCGGATCGACCGGTGGTGACCCAGGTCGAGCGCATGGAGATCATTGCCGCACTGGGGTGCGTGGATCACGTACTGGGATTCGCGGAAGACGACGTTGGCCAGGTGATCACGATATTGCGCCCGGACATCCACGCCAAGGGAACCGATTACACTGCCAGCAGCGTTCCCGAGGCCGAACTGGTCAGGAAGCTCGGCGGCCGCGTGGCCATAGTGGGAGATGCCAAGAATCACTCTGCCAGCGAGTTGATTGCCCGGGTAGCCGCCAGCCGCAGAAAAACTCCGGCCTGATGAAGATATTACACCTGCTCTCCTACCACTTGTATACGGGGCCGGCCGAGCCGGTTCTCAGGCTGGCCCGCGCCCAGCGCCGCCTTGGTCACGACGCCCGCCTGGCCATCGACAGATACCGACCGGGCGACCTGGCCGGGCGGGCGGCAGACTACCAGGTGCCCCTGGTTGCCGGCCTGGCCCTGTCGGTGAAGGCCGGTCCCCTGGCCCAGCTGTCGGACATGGTGCGCCTGCGCCGGTTGCTGAAGCGGGAATGGCATGTGGTGCACTGCCACCGAACCCATGATCACGTAATGGCCACACTGGCAGCGGCCGGGAGGCGCGGGCCGCTGCTGCTGCGTACGGTACATGCGGCCCGCTCCCTGGTAGCTGGCCGAGGCTGGTTGTTGCGGCGGGCCGATGGCGTGATCACCATCTGCCGGCAGCACCGACAGCAAATTCTGCGGCGAGGCTGGCAGCCGGACTGCAGGGTACTGGCCATAGAGGGCGTGGTGGAACCTGAGGATCTGATGCCGGCAGATGGCGACCTGCGCCGGGAACTGGGAGTACGCCCGGATGCACCGTTGGCCGGCATGGTGGCCCGGATGAAGCCCGGGCGGGGGCACGAGCTGCTGCTTTCCGCCTGGCGGCGGGTGGCGCATGGCAATCCCCGGGCCAGGTTGTTGCTGGCGGGAAGGGGGGAGGAGGAGCATCACTTGCGTGCCCTGGTTGCCGGCGACGAGTTGCTGGCCGGCTCGGTGGTTTTCGCAGGTTACCGTCGCGACCTGGGGCGGTTGTATCGGACACTGGACCTGAAGGTGATCCTCGCACCGGGCAACGACGGCACCTGCCGGGCGGCGCTCGAGGCCATGGCCTGCGGGGTGCCGGTGCTGGCGCCGGCTGTGGATGCACTGGCCGAGATCGTGGAAGACAATCATACCGGCCGGCTGCTGGAGGCGGCACGGCCGGAACTGCTGGCCGAGGCGATTTTGGACTTGCTGGGGGATCGCGGCAGATTGCGGGCCCTGGGACGGAACGCCGCCGAAAGAGCCCGGGAGAGGTTCACCATGGACAGGCAGGTGGCGGAGATAATGGATTTCATCGAGAGGTTGCAGAAGCCGAAGCGGCAATAAGGTGACTTTTCGAGTCGTGGTTGTGGCCGGTACAACTGCTTGCCAGGCCGGCGGGGGGGATCATATACTGTGCTGCGGCGCGGACCGGCTGCTGCTTTCGCGCCGCTGGGAGCAAGCACATTGGCCACCACGGCAGCGCCAAGACCGCGCAAGATCCTGATCATCCAGACAGCCTTCATAGGTGACATCGTCTTCGCCTCGCCGCTGGTATACGCCATCAAGAACAAGTACGACCAGGTAGAGGTGGCCCTGCTGGTGAGACCGCGGGGGCGCGAGGTGGCCGAGTGCATCCCCGGGGTCGACAAGGTGATCACCTTTGACAAGCACGGCCGTCAGAAGGGTTGGAAGGGGTTGCTGAGTGTTCGTCGTGCCGTTCGCCGGGAAAACTTTGACCTGTTGTTGAGTCCCCATCGCTCTCTGCGCAGCGCCCTGCTGTCCGCCCTGAGCGGTGTTTCCCGCAGGGTGGGTTACCGTTCCAGCCTGGGCAAGCTGGCCTACAACATCGTCATCAGGCCGGACGATACGGAACCTTGCCACCTGAAGCAGGACCTGCGGCTTCTCGAGCGGGCTGGCATACCGGAAGCCGGTACCCGACTGCGCCTGGAGCCTCCCCCCGGGCAACAGGAATATGTCACGGGTTTCCTGCGCAAGCATGGACTGGTGGCTGCCGACAGGCTGGTGGCCCTGTGCATAGGCGCCCACTGGGCCTCCAAGCGCTGGCCGGCGGTTTACTTCGCCTCGCTGGCCGGGGCTCTCATCGACCGGGGATACGTTCCGGTGTTGTTTGGTGGTAAAGACGAGGCCGAAGTGGCCATGGAGATAGCCCAGGATCGCGGAGAGGCCCTGGTCAGTTGCCTGGGCAATCGACTGAGCGAATCGGCGGCACTGCTGGCCAGGTGCCAGATGGCGGTGGGGGGCGATTCCGGACTTACTCACATGGCCCGGGCCCTGGGCCTGCCCACGGTCATGATCTTCGGTCCCACGGATCCCCGGGCGCATTGCTTCGAGGAAAGCACCGTGGTGCTCAATGCCCAGGTGAAGTGCCGCCCCTGCAGCAGCCACGGCCCCCGTCGTTGCCCCCAGAAACATCACGATTGCATGCGCCTGGTCAGCCCGGAAGACGTTCTGGATGCCCTGCGGCGGATCAGCAGCTTGCAGACGCCTTCTCCCCTGTCCGCATCTCCCCGGTTAAATTCCCGCCCGGCCATGACCAGCGCGGGTGGATGAGTTCCCATGCGCCGTCCCGGCGGCTGGCACAATCGCCTGTTGGTGAGCCTGTCGCGGGTGCCCTGGCGCATGCGTACCGCCCGACCGCCGGGTGGGCAAGTGCAACGCCTGTTGCTGGTGCGGGTGGACGAACGCCTGGGCAACCTGCTGGGCCTGCAACCGCTGCTGGACGCCATCCGTGGCCACTGGCCCGGTTGTCAACTGGGCCTGCTGGCCAGCGAACGCATGCGCCCGGTGGTGGAGAGCCTGCAGGGCATCGACCAGCTGCACTTGCTGAACAAGCGCTGGGCCTTCCGGAAACCGGCACGCTGGCTGCGGGTACTGCGCGAGGTGAGGTGCCGCGGCTACCAGGTGGCCATTGATGCCAGTGCCTGGCACGAGTTTTCCTATACCCATGCCGTGTTGACCTATTACTCGGGAGCACCGGTGCGCATCGGCTACTGGCGCGAAGGTGCCCCGGGAAAAAGACTGCACAACCGCCTGGTGAAGCCCGGTCCAGAAGACGAGTACGAGGTGCGGCAGCGGATGAGATTGCTCGAACCCCTGGGCATCGAGGCGAACCCATCTCCTCTCCGCACCCGACTGGGCGAGGCGGAAGCCGGCGGTTTCCGCGACTGGCTGGCTGATCAGCAGGCTTCTCGGCCCCTGCTGGGATTGTGGCCGGGAGCCCGCAAGCAACTGCGCCGCTGGCCGCTTGACTGCTGGGTGCAACTGGCCGGGCACTTGCGAAAGCAACTGGATGCCGGGCTGGTCGTCATGTGGGGGCCCGGCGAACGGGGGCTGGCCGAGCGCTTGCAGAATCTCGCCGGCGAGCCCTGCTTGCTGGCACCGGCCACCACCATTCCCCAGCTGGCGGGACTGCTGCGCTCCTGCGACCTGGTGATCAGCAACGATACCGGTCCCATGCACCTGAGCGTGGCGGTGGGCACGCCCACCGTGGCGTTGTTCGCCTCCGGTCAGCCCTCACGCTGGGGGCATCCCGGCCCGGGCGTGCAGAACCTGGCCTGTCCTGGTCTGGACAAGGCTGGCGAGGTCGAGCGAATCGTCCGGGCCTGCCGGGAACTGCTGGACGGGGATTGAGCGCCAGCTTCAGAACAACTCCACCTTGTCACCATGCTGGGAAAGGTGGCGACTGCGAATACCGGCCACCAGGTGCCCGAAGATCTTCAGGTAGAGGGGATCGAAGTGATGCTTGAACTGGTTGTTGAGGAGTTCGAAGACCAGGTCGGGGTCCAGTTGGCAGCTGGCGTGCAGGGTATGGAACATGTCGGCAATGGAGACGATCTTGGTGTAGGGACTAAGCTCGGCAGTCTTTTCCACCATTACCGTTATTCCTTGCAAGTCGCTAACGGGTTTTCCAAAGGCCGTTCGGCAGTCGTTGCTGGTACACAGGACATGCAGGGCCAGGGGGTTGGTCAAGCCGAAGCGTAACAACAAACGGGTGGACGAACGCCCCAATCCTGCAAGCATGCGTTTTTCGAAGGGAGTGTCGCCATCCATCTTGTCCACCAGTTCAGCTGGCAGCAGCACTCGGCCCACATCGTGAAACAGGGCGGCGAATCCCAGCTGGCGCAGCTGTTCCTTGGACAGGCCAACTTCCACTCCGAAGACAATGGATAGCATGGCCACTGCCACCGAGTGCTGCGCCAGATAATCCGCGCCTCGTTCCGCCGTGATCAAGCCCAGGAACTGATTATGGTGGTCGAAACTGACATCTACCATCTCCCTTACCAGGGTGCCGGCCTGCGTTGGTTGCAACAGCGGACCCTCGCCAATCAAGCCGAACAGGAACCGTTTCATGAACCGTACGGTCCGGGCATAGACCAGCAGGGAATAGCGTTTTCTGTCGAGGCGGCCGGAAGTGGCGTCTTCCTCGGTGATCTCCTCGACCTGCTTGAGGATTTCCTTGATCTTCTCGAAGCGACGCAGCTTCAGAGCTGCCAGTTTGCGACCCGAGACGCCGGATTCGTCCAGGGGCTGGTCATCCTTGCGGCTGAACACGTAGATCAGGTTCTTCAGGTCCTGCACCTCGATCGGCTTGTCCAGGAAAAACCCACCCACCTGGCAGCGTTCCATCTCCTCGCGCAGACCCTTGAGCGAGATCACCGTTCGGGCATCAAGGCTGATCAGAGAACCGTTCAGGTAGAAGGATTCCCCGGCCAGGTTGAGCTCAAGACGCCCCTCGGAAAGCACTATCTGGTTCATGCAGTCGGCGGTTTCCACCAGGGGACGTTGGAAGATTGCATTGTCTGGATCGTAGAGCCGGGCATTACGTACCAGCATCTGCATCTTGCCCAGCAGGTTGCTGGCATATCGCTGCAGCTTGCGCTGGTGGTCGTCGCTGGCCTGATCTGTCCGGTCGTCATTCACCGTCATTTGTCCTGTTCCTGTGAGCGCAGCAGGCGCTCCTTGAGCCGTTCGCAGGCCCGCTGTGCCTGTCTGGACAGTTCTGCCGGTTTCAAGCCGGCCGCCAGCTCGGCACGTAGCAGGCGAAAGGCGGCGAGGGAAGCGGAATCGACCATGCCTGCCAGCAGGTTCTTCTTCGTCTGTTCCAGCCGCTTGCGCCCCAGCAGCGATGAACTGTGCAGTGTCTGGCGAAGAAAACTGGCCACCTGGGGAGAATCGATTTGTGACAGAGCCGAGAACACCGCTACCTGCTCGCGATCGGGCCGTTCGCAGAAATCCTCCTGCCGGGCGGCATCCAGCAGGGAACCCTGGGCCAGGGCCGGATCGAAGCTGGCCAGCAGACGTGCGGCGGTGGCCCTGATCTGGGCATCTTCGTCTTTCAGGGCCCGGACCAGGTGGTTGCCGGCAGCAAGGTCGTTGCTGCGGGCCATCGACTTGATGGCCTCCAGGCGAATGGCCAGGTTGGGGTGTCGTAACAGCCGTGCCTTCAAGGTGAGCAATTCCGGTGGTGACAGCTTCTCCAGTACGAAGAGCATGTCCCTTACCATGTTGGCCTTGGCAGAGAGCAGTCTGGAGGCAAAGGCCTGGGTATGGTCCCGGCCCAGCTGTACCAGGACCTCGCAGAACAGGCGGCGGGCCTCTGACCGGTTCAGCCGCTCCAGGGTGTTGAGCAGGTTCTCCAGCGACTCGCTGCCCAGGCTCACCAGGTAACCAAAGATGCGGCGGTAGGTGGCCTGGTCGATCCTCTTTTCCAGGATATCTCCCAGACGGTCGATGGTGGCCGGCTCGCCCAGGCGCTCACGCAGTATCTGCCTGAAACTCGCAGCCCAGGCCTGGCTCTGCGCTGACAGCGCCTGCCCGTCCAGGGCCTGCAATCCTTGAAACAGCTGGTGCAGTGAATCCAGGTCCTCGTTCAGCAGATGGGTGTCGAACAGCCGTCCGAAGGCCTCCAGGAGGGGTTCGGCCAAATCCGCTGCGAGTTCCTCCTGGAGAACCTCCAGCAGCAACTGGCCGGTGCGCCGGGCCAGCAGGTGCCGGTCAAATTGCTCAATCTCTTTCTGGATCTGCAGCCGCTGCTCTTCACCGGCGATATCCGCTCCCAGAACTACCCCACTGGCCTGTTGGACATCGGTCACCTCCAGTTCGACATCGTCCAGCGATACCCGGGCGTAGCGATGGCCATCACGCTGCGAGCCACTGAGGCGACTGACCAGGTAGGTTACTATCTTGTCGATGTCCTGGCGGGCCTCTTCGTCCTCGCTCTTGCCCAGGGCAAAGCTATCCACCACCACGTAATCGATATGTTTGAAATCCTGCTGCCAGAGCAGGGACACCATGTCCTGACCGTCTCGCCTGACCTCCGGTTCACGCAGGAAGGCCAGGGCCAGATCGACCAGTTCCTTGCTGCTGGTGCCCGAACGGAAGGTCAACAGGCGGATACCGTCGCGGTAAAGCAGAAATGCCAGGTTCTGGTCGGAAGGAGGTTGCTGGTAAACTGTTACACCTTGTACCAACAGGCGACCCTGCTCCACCGCCAGGGGCAACTGCTGGTGGTCCTGAAACACTTCTGTCAGTGCCTGTCGGGCAGGCTCCAGGTACCGGGGCCAGGCAGTGGCATCGTGCCGGTAGAGCGCTATCGACTTGATTCCCTTCTGGAAGCGAGCCAGGAATTCCCGGGCCTGGTTCGCCACCGGAGACTGTTGCTGTTCCTCCTCCGTTGCCTCCGGCTGGCGACCGTCTTGTGGTCTGCGCTCGTCCATCATTCTCTTCCCGTCCCGTCGTTCTCCATCAACCGTCCGTGACCAGCACCTTGGCTCCGCGGATGCGTCTGGTCTTCATCTCCACCAGGGCCCGGTTGGCATCCTGCAGAGGCAGGACTTCAACCTCTGCTTCCAGGCCGGCCTGGTCGGCCAGTTGCAGGAAATCGATGACGTCCCGGCGGGTGACGTTGGCCACGCTTTTCAACTCCTTTTCCAGCCAGAGCTGGCGGGGATAGTCCAGCCCGGCCAGCAACTGGCTGTCTCCGGCTTCCTTGCGAATGGCATTGATCACCAGCCGGCCGCCGGGTTGCAGGTGGCCCAGCGCTTCCAGTACCGGACGCCAGGCGGGAGTGGTATCGATGATGGCCGCAGGCGATTGCGGGGGAGTGGCAGCGGTGTCTCCGGCCCAGCTGGCGCCCAGTTGCAGGGCGAATTCCCTTTCGGCCGGGTTGCGGGCGAAAACGTAGACGGGACTGGCGGGATAGCGCCGACGAGCCAGCTGCAGCACCAGGTGCCCGGATGCTCCAAACCCGGTCAGGCCCAGCGGCTGGCCATCCTGCAACTGGCACAGAACCAGGGAACGATAGCCCACGGCACCGGCACAGAGCAGGGGAGCGGCCTGCTCGTTGCTGAACCGTTCCGGCAGGGGATAGGCGAAGTCCTCGGGCACTACCAGGTACTCGGCGTAACCACCGTCGGCATCACGTCCGGTGGCCCGGAATTGCGGGCACAGGTTCTCCAGCCCCTTCCGGCAATAGTCGCACTCGCCGCACGCGGAGTAGATCCAGGCCACGCCAACGCGTTGCCCGGCTGCCAGTCGGCGGCCGCCTTCCACGATCTCGCCCACCACCTCGTGGCCGGGAGTCACCGGCAGCCGCGGCGGGGCGCTGCGACCTTCTATCTCGTCGAGTTCGGTGTGACATACGCCGCAGGCCAGTACCCGCAACAACACCTGGCCGGGACCGGGCCGGGGAACATCCAGCTGTCGTTCCACGAGCGGATGGCTGCCCTCGGTTACCGGGGCGATTCTTTCCAGGCGCATGGCCCTCATGAAACCGGCTCCGCGGACGAGAAGTCAACGACGTACCGGCCGTCACGAATGAGCTGGATGGCTTCTTCACCGGGAATGACCAGGCGAGCCGAGGATACCTCGACATCCGGCTGGAGTTGGGGTACGTAGACGCGGTCGATGTGCACCACCTCCCGGGGACTGGAGAAATCTTTGGCACCCACCTGACCCCCGAAATGATCGGAACGGCCGAAGGCGATGTGCAACCCCAGTTTCTCGTCCAGTAGGATCTCGCCGCTTGGCTCCAGGCCGAAGTCTCCCAGAACTCCCAGGCCCAGCTCGGCCAGGTTACCGTAGGCGGGTTCCCGGCGCAGGTGCTCGGCCTCGCGGGTGGCAGCCGGACCATCCCCCTCGACCTCCCGGGCCCGGTTGTTTTCTATTCGGTAGTAGACCACTTCGTCGCCGAACTGCACCGGCAACAGGCCGGAGGAACGGCTGGGATCTTCTTCTCCCTCGTAGGGCACGATGTAGCTTTCTCCCGAGGGCAGGTTGCCGGCGTTGCCGGGCCGGGGAAAGAACCCACCAGAGCTATGGGCCCGGCGCCGGCGCAGGTCCAAAAACAACCGGCAGAACTGGCCGCCGGTGACGCTGAACTCGATCTCCGCTGCCTGGGCCCTGGTGAGCAGCCCGGAGAGTAGTTCCACCCGCCGGTTGACCTCGCCGTAGTCGATGCGCAGGGCGGCGACCATGGACGGGCTGAACCCCGGCATGGTAGCGGCCCGAAAACCGAGACGGGGAGCGGCCAACTTCAAGGGAGCGGTGGCCGAATACTCCGTGGGGGCAATGAGAATGTCGTTGTCGGCCAGTACCTGCTCGAGTGCCACCTGCGGCAACCCCGCCAACTCGGCGGCGGAGGTAGGCAACCGCCCTCCCGGGTGATAGCAGGCCTGGCCGGGTAGATCGGCGTTGTTGGCCCCGACCGCCTCGTAGAAAACCAGCCGCACCCCCAGGCCCAGTTCATCGCCGGCCCCGGCCAACTTGCCGGCCCAGTCGGCGGCCAGTTGCCGGCGTTGTCGCCAGGCCGGGTTGTCCGCCTCTGCGCTGGCGGGCACATCCACCAGGAAGGCCAGGGAGCGATCCCGCTCGCTGGGCAGGAAAGCCCGTCGCACCAGGGCCACAAGTTCCGCGGCAGATAGTTCGTCGCTCATGTCACCTCCTGATTGTCTCATGCCGCCGCAATTCTAGCAAAATCGATAGCATGATGATACCGGTGGTGAGCCGGGCGGCTGCCACCAGGCCCCAAGCGGGTTTCTCTTGTTACTTTTATCAGCAGCGGCATAATCATGTTGGAGGATAGCGGGGGAGGGAAGGAAACCGGCATGTTGAGCAACGGCCAGCAGGCAGTGGAAAGATGGCGCCAGAGGCGGCCCGAAAAGTTCCTTCCCCTGGAAAGGGTTTTTGCCGACCTGCCCCGGGGGGCCCGGATATTCATCGGCACGGCCTGTGCCGAGCCGCAGTTCCTGGTGTCACGGTTGCTGGAGAGGGTTAGGCGATACCCCAAAACGCTTCTCGGTGCCGAACTGTACCAGGTGTGGACGCTGGGAGTGGCTCCCTACGAAGACGAACGCCTCAAGGACAGTTTCCGCCACAACTCCTTTTTCATCGGCAACAGCACCCGACAGGCGGTCAACCAGGGCCTGGCCGACTACACCCCCATCTTCCTGTCGCGCATTCCCGGACTGTTCCGGCAGGGACGCATACCCCTGGATATCGCCCTGGTGCAGGCCTCACCTCCCGATGCCCGGGGTTACCTGAACCTGGGCATCGGCGTGGACATCGTCAGGGCTGCCGTGGAGGCGGCTCGCCAGGTGGTGGTCCAGGTAAACTCCTACATGCCCCGGGTGCACGGTGACGGCTTCATTCACATCGACCAGGCCGACCGCGTGGTTTTCCACGACGAACCGCTGCTGGAGTACCACGACGATTCGGATTCGCAGGTAGTACAGCAAATTGGCAACCACGTGGCCCGCCTGGTGCGCGACGGAGACACCATCCAGGTGGGCTATGGTTCAATTCCCGATGCCATACTGAGCCACCTGCACCGGCACCGCCACCTGGGAGTGCATACCGAGCTGATCACTCCGGGGGTGGTGGAATTGATACGCCTGGGGGTGGTGGACAACTCCCGCAAGAACCTGGATCGCGGCAAGTCGGTGGCCACCTTCTGCATGGGCACTCGGGATACCTACGAGTACATCCACGACAATCCCGAGGTGGACTTCCGAACCGTCGATTACACCAACGACCCGCTGGTGATTGCCCGGCATGACAACATGGTGGCCATCAACAGTGCCCTGGAGATCGATCTCACCGGCCAGGCCACGGCGGAGTCCATCGGCCACCAGTTCTACTCGGGCATCGGCGGCCAGGCCGACTTCATGCGTGGTGCCGTCATGGCCCGCAACGGGCGCACCATCCTGGCCATGGCCGCCACGGCCGAAGGCGGCGAGCGCTCGCGCATAGTGCCCTTCCTGCAGGAGGGAGCCGGGGCCACCCTGAATCGCGGCGACATCTACTATGTGGTGACCGAGTACGGCATTGCCTACCTGCATGGCAAGAACATCCGCCAGCGGGCCATGGAACTGATCGCCATCGCCCATCCTCGCTTCCGGCCCTGGTTGTTGGAGCAGGCCCGCCGCGGCCGGCTGGTGTACAATGACCAGCGCCTGGTT
>QMME01000096.1 GCA_003647095.1 Deltaproteobacteria bacterium | reverse complement strand
CGTTCTCGCAGACGTACTCATGCCTCCACTATCACCCAGAGTGCCGGCGGGCACAAGGAACGAGAGTGCGGCCCCGAGCCGCCAACCACGCCCCGCACCGGGACGGCCCGCAACACCCACATAGCCCATGATGCAAGGCGGCGAGGGGGTGTGCTCTCGCGCGGAGCGCAGTGAGCACGAGAGTGCGGCCCCGAGCCGCCAACCACGCCCCGCCCCGGCACGGCCCGCCGATCCACCTTGGGGCTTGCCAAACAAGCGCGGCAATGATGATCTCGGGGCTGGTCCTGTCCAGGAGGTGCACCATGAAGACCAGGTTCAACTTCCCCACCCGTATCCTCTTCGGCGAGGGCGTGATCGAGGACATGCCGCCCCACCTGTCCGCCATGGGCGTCAAGCGCCCGCTGGTAGTCACCGACCGCGGCCTGATGACCACCGACATCCCCGAAAAGCTGGTCAACCTGCTGCGCTCGAGCGGCTTCGAACCGGCCACCTTTTACAAGATCGATCCCAATCCCAACGACCAGCAGGTGGAAGCGGGAACCGAGACCTTTCGCAACCACGAGGCCGACGGCCTGGTGGCCATCGGCGGCGGCAGTCCCCTCGACGCCGCCAAGGCCATCCAGATCCGCATCAACCATCCCGACCCTCTCGAGGAGTACGACGACCTGAAGGGTGGCGACGCCAGGATCCTGGGCGAGTTGCCGCCGCTGGTGGCCATTCCCACCACCGCCGGCACCGGTTCCGAGGTGTCCCGCTCGGCGGTGATCACCGTGGCGGCGGCCGGGCGCAAGGTGGTGCTGTTCTCGCCGCGATTGATGCCGGCCCTGGCGGTATGCGATCCCCTGCTGACCTACGAACTGCCCCCGCGCCTCACCGCCGAGACGGGCATGGATGCCCTGAGCCACAACATCGAGGCCTTCATGGCCACCGGCTACCACCCCCTGGCCGACGGTATCGCCCTGCGGGCCGTGAGCATGATCGTCAGGGCGCTGCCCCGGGCGGTCAAGCAGGGTGACGATGCCGATGCCCGGCGCGACATGTTGATGGCTTCCACCATGGGCGCGGTGGCCTTCCAGAAGGGCCTGGGAGTGGTACACTCCCTGGCCCACCCCCTGTCCACCGTCTCCGGGGTCTCGCACGGGCTGGCCAACTCCATCCTCCTGCCGGTGGCGGTGGAATTCAACGGCGAGGCCGAGGCCGAGCGAGCCGCCGAGCTGGCTCACGCGCTCGAGGCCCAGAGTCCCACGGCCGCCGCCGCCGCCGAGTCCATCCGGCAACTGGCCCGGGGCATCGGCCTGCCCCTGCGCCTGAGCCAGGCGGGAGTGAAGGAGGAGCACCTGCCCCAGCTCGTGGCCAAGGCACTGGAGGACGGTTGCCACTTGAGCAATCCGCGGGCCTGCGACGATCCCGAAACCATGGAACAGCTCTACCGGGGAGCCTGGTGAGGCGATGGCCGCGATCCGGGCAATCACCTTCGATCTCTGGGATACCGTGTACGCCGACGATTCCGACGAACCCGAGCGCGCCCGCCGGGGGCTGCCCGGCAAGCCGCAAGCGCGCCGGTTGCTGGTGCAGCAGGCCCTGCAGCTGCAGGATCCCGTCTCGCTGGCCCGCCTGGAAGGAGCCTACGCGGCCTGCGACGCCGCCTTTCGCAAGACCTGGACCGAGCTGCAGGTGACCTGGTCGGTGGCCGAACGCCTGCAACTGGTATTGGCCGGGCTGGGGGCGGAGCTGCCCGCTGACACCTTCTCCGAGCTGGTCGGGGCCCACGAACGCATGGAACTCGACCTGCCTCCGCGCCTGGCCCCGGGCGTGGCCGAGGCACTCCAGCAGCTGCGGGAACGCTATCGCCTGGGAGTGATTTCCGACACCGTCTTCTCACCGGGCTGGGCCCTGCGGCAGATGCTCGAGCGTGACGGGCTGGCCGACTGCTTCGATGCCTTCGTCTTCTCCGACGAGGTGGGGCGGGCCAAGCCGGCAACGGAGGTTTTCGCCGCGGCCGCCCGGCAGCTGGGAGTGCAGGCCGCCGAGCTGGTGCACCTGGGTGATCGCGAGCACAACGACGTCGCCGGTGCTCACCAGTTCGGGGCCCGGGCGGTACTGGTGACGGTGGTCAAGGACCGGGGCAGCGCCACCACCGCCGCCGATGCCGTCTGCGCCGACTACGCCCGGCTGCCGGAGATCCTCGAGCGCCTGGAGCGGCAGCCATGAGCCTGCGCTTCCTCATCGTCGACGGCTATCCCCCCGCCAGCCGGGAGGAGTTCACCGCCTGCCAGTCAGAGCAGGCCTGGAAGCTCTACGCCGACATGCTGCAGGCCCACTTGCCCGAGGCCGGCTACGACGTCCTCTTTCCCGCCGACCCGGGCAGCGAGCTGCCGGCGGGTGCCGCCCTGGCTTCCTACCGGGGAATACTCTGGACCGGGTGCAACCTCACCATCTACGACCAGGACGACGAGCGCGTGCGGCGCATGATCGAGCTGCAGCGGCAGGCCTACCAGCAGGGCGTGCCCGCCTACGGCAGCTGTTGGGGGCTGCAGATCGCCGTGGTGGCAGCCGGCGGCCAGGTGGCCAAGAACCCGCGCGGCCGGGAAATGGGCCTGGCCCGCAAGATCGTGCTTACCGGCCAGGGCCGCGCCCATCCCTTCCTGCGGGACAAGCCCCCGGTCTTCGATGCCTTCATCTCTCACTACGACGAGGTGACCACGCTGCCCCCGGGGGCGGTGCTGCTGGCCGGCAACGACTTCACCCGCGTGCAGGCCGCCGAGGTACGGCATGCCGCCGGAACCTTCTGGGCGGTGCAATACCACCCCGAGTACAGCCTGCACGACATGGCCCGGCTCATCGTGGCCCGGCGCCAGCGCCTGCTCGACGAGGGCTTCTTCACGGACGAGATTGCCTTCCAGACCTACGTCACCGACCTGGAGACCCTGCATGACCAGCCCGAGCGCCGTGACCTGCGCTGGCGCCTGGGTATCGACGACGACGTGCTCGATCCGTCCCGCCGGCAACTGGAGTTCCGCAACTGGCTCGAACGGCTGGTGCTGCCGGGAGGTCCCCGGTGAGCGCCGCCGACGCTCCGGACGGCGGCCAGCCGCGCTTTCGCAACTACCAGGTGCGCATCTTCCTGGCCACCTGGCTGGCCTACGCCGGTTACTACTTCTGTCGCATGAACTTCTACGTGGTCAAGGCCACCCTCCAGGATCAGCTGGGGCTCAGCACCGGCCAGCTCGGCCACCTGGGCACGGCCTACCTGGTCGGTTACATGGTGGGGCAGTTCGGCTCGGCCTCGGCCGGGCGCTGGCTGGGTCCCAAGCGCCTGTTGCTGGCCGGCACCGGTATCTCGGTGCTGGCCAACCTGGTCATGGGGGTGAGCGATCTCTATACCACCTTCCTGGTGTTCATCACCCTCAACGGCCTGGCCCAGGGCACCGGCTGGCCCGGCTGCATCGGCTCGCTGGGATACTGGTTTCCCCGGCGCCAGCGCGGAACGGTACTGGGGGTGTGGTCCACCTGCTACCAGGCCGGCCCCTTCCTGGCTTCCAACTTCGCCGGGTTGATGCTGGGCCTGGCCGGCTTCCGCTGGGCCTTTTTCGCCGCCGCCCTGGTGCTGCTTGCTATCTGGGCCCTGGTGCTGTGGCTGCACCCCAACACTCCCCAGGCGGTGGGCCTGCAGCCGATCCGCGACGACGAGGAACGACCGGCTGCCGGCCCGGGCGACGGACCCCCGCCCGGCCTGGGCTGGAGCAGGCGGGTGGTGGCCACCATCCTGGTCATGGGGGGAATCTATTTCTGCATCAAGTTCTCCCGTTACCTGCTGTTTTCCTGGACGGCCTATTTTTTGGAACGCAACTTCGGCCTGCGGGGAGACCAGGCCGCTTATCTATCCACCATTTTCTACGCCGCCGGCTTCGGGGGGGTGCTGCTGGCCGGCTTGGTCACCGACCGCCTGTTCGGCGGGCGCCGGGCGGCGGTGGCCTTCTTCATGATGGTGGGCATGACGCTGGCCTTCGCCGGCCTGGCCCTGGGTGGCGGGGTGCACCTGGTCTTTTTCGCGGTGGTGCTGGGGCTGGCCGGTTTCATGCTCTACGGACCCGATTCGCTGATATCGGGTGTCGGGGCCATCGACGTGGGCAACCAGCGCGGGGCCCTGGTGGCCGCGGGCATCATCAACGGCATGGGCTCGGCCGGACCCATCGTGCAGGAGGAGGCCGTGGCCCGGCTCTACCAGACGAGCGGCGGCAGCATGCAGCCGGTGCTGTGGATGCTGCTGGGCGTGGCCGCCGCCGGCACGGTGCTGATGGGGATTCTCTGGTGGAGAAAGAGCTTGTAGGCCCCTGTAGTTGCCGAGGGAGTGGTACCGGGTGGGAGATTCCGGGCTCACTGGACCGGTTGACCGGGGCCGGATTTCTGTTCCAGGCGCTTTTCGGCCCGCAGGGCATCCTTGCCGCGGCGGCGCTCGCCGGGGGGCACCACCTTGATGCGACCCACGGTGTAGGTGTCGGAAGGCTTGGTGAGCACCGCCCGGAAGACGTGACGCTGCTCTTGGTCGGTGCCTTCGTAGAGCACCGCCTCCACCCGGAAGGGCACGATGGGCATGCGCTTGCTGCCGTAGGGGCCGCCCTGCACCTCACCCTGGCCCCAGACGCCGCCGGCCCAGTAGTTGACCTGGATGAGGTAGTCGCCGGCCGGCGCCGAGGAGATGGTGTAAGCCTGCGGGCCCATGCCCACCCCGCCGCCGGGAAGATCGTTGTACAGGTCGTGCAGCTTGCCGCCGCGGCTGGTGGTGCGCTTGCGCCAGAAGCAGCGCTCGCCCCCGGGCTCGGTCACCCACAGGTCGATGTAGAAGGGCTGCGGGTCGAAGACCAGGTAGATGGTGAGATCTTCGCGCGGCACCGAGGAGAAGAAGGTCACGCTGTCGGAACCGACGCCGTCCGGGTTACGGGCCTTCACGGTGACGGTGTTCGAGCCGCGGGAGAGAATTACGTTCTGGACGAAGGTGCCGTCCTTGACGCGGATGAGAAAGCTGGTGCCGTTGGCCACCAGGGTGGCCCGTTGAATGTTGGCATCGGACACCGTGCCGCGCACCTTGATGCGCCGGGCGGTGGTCCAACCCGAGACCGGGGACTCGATGGTAACCCGGGGCGGAGCTGCCAGGGCCGGCGGGGCGGCCAGCAGCAGCGTCACCAACAACCGCGCTTGCCAGCTTTTCATCTTCCTGTTCTCCAACTCGTCAGAGTATGTTCATCATGACACGCGTGCTGCTGACAAACAAGCCCGGCGCATGTTCTCGATGGCCTCGGCCAGTTCGTGTTCGCGCTGCGAGCCGATGAGCAGGTGGCTGCCGTCCTTCATTTCCAGGCGTACCCCGCGATCGCCGGAGACGTTGTAGGCCCAGCCGCCGCGGCCCTTGCGGATTCCCCAGCCGCCGTACTCCCGCAGGGGATGGTACTGAACGGCGTCGGCGCTCTTGATATCCTGGTACTTCACCAGCCGCCGGCGCAGGGGGCGGAAGTTTACCAGCAAACCATCACGCCGTACCTCGACGATGAGTTTCATGTTGCTGAACAACCAAATCATGAAGATGCAAAACGCATAGATCCCCACCGCGGTGAGTACCAGGGCCGTGTCGGACATCGTCCGGCCCTTGTCGCCCCAGGGCTTGCCCAGCACCAGTTGCTGAAACAACCCCCAGGCGAACACCGCCATCAACCCGCCGCAGACGACGATGACCAGCACCCAGATCCAGACCTGGCGGAAACGCTGCTCTTCGTGAAAGAATTGCTCGCTCAAGACCGGCTCCTCCCTCGCAGGTCATTGTGCACTCAACCACCCCCGGCCGGTCAAGTGCAACCCTGACAAAGGCCTTGCGCCCTCCCTGCCCTCGGGTATCATAACGCCAACCAACTTACCCGGGGAGGTTCGCTTGTCCGAGCAAAAGACCCGTACCTTCATAGCCGTTCATTTCCCGGAGGCGATCATCTCTTCCCTGGAGCGGCTACAGCAGCGGCTGTCTCGCGCCGCCGGAGAACGGGCGCGCATCAAGTGGGTGGCCCCCGCCAACATCCACCTCACCTTGCAGTTCCTCGGCGATGTCGACGACGAACGCCTGGCCCGCCTGCCCCGGGTGCTGGCCCCGGTGGTGGCTCAACATCCCGTCTTTCAAGTGGAAATAGTGGGGACAGGCACGTTCCCCTCGCCGGCGCGGCCGCGGGTGGTGTGGGCAGGTTGTCGCGAAGGCGCCAGCCAGTTGGCGGGGCTGGCCGCGGCCGTTTGCCAGGCCACCAGCACACTCGGTTTCGAGCCCGAACGCCGACCCTTCCGGGCCCACCTGACCCTGGGCCGTATAAAAGACTCCAGGAAAACCGGCAAGTTATCCGGGGAACTGGAGAAGAACCGGGATATCGTCGTGGGAATATGTCGGATCGACGTGGTAAGCATCATGTCCAGCAGGTTGCGACCCCAGGGCCCCGTGTACACAACCCTTGACAGGCTCCCCCTGGGCGGATAGGATACTGGACAAATGAACAGGAAAAGGAGAAGCCATGAACAAGCCGGTCGATCGTGAAAGATCACTGCAGCTGGCCATCGGGTCCATCGAGAAACAGTTCGGCAAGGGCGCCATCATGCGTCTCAACGCCGAGGGTCCGGTCACCCGCGACATCCAGTCCATTCCCACCGGGGCGCTTTCGCTGGACATCGCCCTGGGTATCGGCGGTGTCCCCCGGGGCCGGGTGGTGGAGATCTTCGGCCCGGAGTCCTCGGGCAAGACCACCCTGGCACTGCACATCGTCGCCGAGGCTAACCGCCTGGGCGGAGTAGCCGCCTTCATAGACGCCGAGCACGCTCTCGACGTCAAGTACGCCCGCAACCTGGGGGTCAACACCGACGACCTGCTGGTCAGCCAGCCCGACACCGGCGAGCAGGCCCTGGAGATAGCCGACATGCTGGTGCGCTCCGGCTCCATTGACGTGCTGGTGATTGACTCGGTGGCGGCATTGGTGCCGCGGGCCGAGATCGAGGGCGAGATGGGCGACAGCCACGTGGGCCTGCAGGCGCGGTTGATGAGCCAGGCGCTGCGCAAGCTCACCGGCTCCATCTGCCGCTCGCGCACCTGTGTCATCTTCATCAACCAGATCCGCATGAAGATCGGCGTCATGTTCGGCAATCCCGAGACCACCTCGGGAGGCAACGCACTCAAGTTCTACTCCAGCGTGCGCCTGGATATCCGCCGCATCGGCGCCATCAAGAAGGGTTCCGATGTCATCGGCAACCGTACCCGGGTCAAGGTGGTCAAGAACAAGCTGGCCCCGCCCTTCCGGGTATGCGAGTTCGACATCATCTTCAATCGCGGCATCGACAAGCTGGGAGACCTGCTCGATCTCGCCGCCAATGCCGAGATCGTGGACAAGTCCGGCTCCTGGTATTCCTACGGCGAAGAACGCA
The DNA here is from genome assembly GCA_003647095.1 of Deltaproteobacteria bacterium. Classification (GTDB taxonomy): domain Bacteria; phylum Myxococcota; class B64-G9; order B64-G9; family B64-G9; genus B64-G9. Next base: position 4,297 of record QMME01000096.1, on the reverse strand, counting down.
TCGGCCAGGGCCGTGACAACGCCCGTGACTTCCTGCAGGAAAACGAAGCCATCCACCAGGAAGTGGAACGGCGCGTGCGTGAGCACTACGGCATGCCACCTCCCTCCGGGCCGAAGGCAACAGAACAGGAAAGCAACTCTGCCGGAGGCAACGGCAAGGATCCCCGGGACCGTCCCCGGCCGGTGAACACCAAGAAGGCCCGGGCGAGCAGCTGAGCCGCCAACCACGCCCCGCGCCGGCATGGCCCGATACAACCGCGCAGACCTCACCCCCGCTCGGTTCCCGGCTCCACCAGCTGCCCCTCTCCAATGTGGAGAGGGGCTCAGGTACTCACGATACAGGCCCCGTAAAAGCACCCACGTTACCCATGATGCGGGCGGCGAGGGGGCGTGCTCTCGCGCGGAGCGTAGTGAGCACGAGAGTGCGGCCCCGAGCCGCCCAACACGCCCCGCCCCGGCATGGCCCGAAACACCCACGTCGCCCATGATGCGGGCGGCGAGCTAGTAACTTTCAAAAAGTTCCCCCACCTGGTCTGGATCGAATCCTCGCTGCAGCAAGAAGCGGCGGGCACGGGCCGCCTGGCGGGGTTCGGCCCGACCGCCAACAACCTCGGGGCCGAAACGGCGAACCACCAGCTCACGCATGAACTTGGTGACATCGCCCTTGCCGTAGGCTTGCGCTATGGCTTGCTCGATGATCTCGGCACTGAGACGATGGCGCCCCAGATCCCAGCGCAGCTTGCGCGGCCCCCAACCCTTGCCGCGCCCCAGGGCGCTGGCCCGCTCCCGGGCGAAGCGCTCGTCGTCCAGCAGCCCCACGCCTTGCAGCCGCTCGATGGTCTCCGAGATGATCTCGGCGGCGAACCCCTCGGCCCGCAAGCGCTCGCTCATCTCCTGGCTGGAACGATTGCGCACGTTGAGCAAGCGCAACGCCTTCTGGTGTGCCCTTTGCCGGGGCTCCGCTCTCGTGTCCTGGCGCCTGGTCAAGCCATCACCGCTTCAGAACCGTTCTATGGGAATATCTCCCCCGCCTGATTGCTCGCCGCCACCCGGCTTTTCTCCGGAAGCGGAACCGCCGGCGCCCTGCTCGAACTGATCCCAGCGGGCATCCGAGGTGCCGGAAATTCCCGATACCCGCAGGGCGAAATCATCGGGGTTGGTGCACTGGCGCAGGGCTTCCTCGTAGGTTATCAGCTGCTTCTTGAGCAAGGCCATCAACGACTGGTCGAAGGTCTGCATGCCGTAGGTGATGTGTCCCTGGCTGATGGCATCTGGGATTTCCTTGGTGCGGTCCTTGTCCTCGATGAGTTCCCGTACCCGGGCGGTGGCAATGAGAATCTCCAGGGCCGCCACCCGGCCACGCCCGTCGGCCCGAGGCATGAGCCGCTGGGAGATGACTGCCCGCAAGGTGGCTCCCAGTTGCATGCGCACCTGCTTCTGCTGGTAGGGAGGAAACACGGCGATGATGCGGTTGATGGTCTCGGTGGCATCGAGGGTATGCAGGGTGGACATGACCAGGTGACCGGTCTCGGCAGCCAGAAGGGCGGTCTCGATGGTTTCCAGGTCACGCATCTCGCCCACCAGGATGACGTCGGGATCCTGGCGCAAGGCGCTCTTGAGCGCCTGGGCGAAGCTTACCGTGTCCACCCCCACCTCGCGCTGGTTGATGACCGAGCGCTTGTCACGGATAAGGAACTCGATGGGATCTTCGATGGTCATCACGTGACAGGTCTTGTGGGTATTGATGTGGTCCACCATGGCCGCCAACGTGGTCGATTTACCCGAACCGGTGGTACCGGTAACCAGGATGAGCCCCCGCTCCTCCATGGCGATCTTCTCCAGTACCTTGGGCAACAGCAGTTCCTCGATGGTGTTGATCTTGAAAGGGATCACCCGGAAGACGATGCCTATGGTACCGCGTTGCTGGAAGACGTTGACCCGGAAACGTCCCAGGCCGGGTACTCCGTAGGCCAGGTCCAGTTCGTTGAACTCCTTGAACCGTTCCTTCTGGTAGTTGTTCATGATGCCGAAGGCCATGCGGCTGATTTCCTCGGGTGGCAGGCGTCGGGCATCCTTGAGGGGAACCAGGCGACCGTCGATACGGAACATGGGCGGGAGGCCGGCCTTGAGGTGAATATCTGATGCGCCTCCGCGCATGGCCACTTTGAGAATGTCATTGAGTTCCATCTCGCCTCCAGCAAAGCAGTGGCAACGCCCGCCGCAGGTGGCGGGCCCAATGAACGACATGAGCTTGATCATGCCACAATGACGACCGCCGGTTCAAGCTTGACTACCAGCGGAGCAATGTTATCTTGCTGCCTGCCGTAGGCTACCAGCCGGCCAAGCGGACCGGCCAAGGAGGAAGACATGAATATTGTTGCCAGAGTCAAGGCCATCCTGTTGCAACCCACCAGCGAGTGGAAGGTGATCCGCAACGAACAGGCCAGTGTGGCCGGTCTTTACACCGGCTACGCTGTGATCCTGGCCGCCATTCCGGCCGTGGCCGGCTTCATCGGCTACAGCCTGATCGGCACCTCCTTCATGGGAGTAACAATTCGTTTTCCCGTCGGCCGGGGCATCATCTGGGCGGTGCTGCAGTATGGCTTGCAACTGGCGGCGGTATATGTTTTGGCGCTGATCATCGATGCCCTGGCACCCAGCTTCGGTGCGGGCAAGAACTTTCTCGATTCGCTCAAGATAACCGTGTATTCCTACACTGCCGCCTGGCTGGGCGGGATCTTCATGATTATCCCCTCGCTGGCGCCTCTGTCCCTGCTGGCAGCCATCTACTCGCTGGTGCTGCTGTGGTTCGGACTGAGCACCGTCAAGGATCCTCCCAAGGAAAAACAGGCCGGATACTTCGTGGTTACACTGATCGTGGCCATCATCCTCTTTGCCCTGATAGGCAGCGTACTGCAGCGGGTGGTATTCGGTTCGATCGGTCCGGCGGCGGCTGTTCACATTCCCGGCGCCTGAGCATCTATTCGCCACCGGGGGGAGACGGTACCGGGCCACCGGTGCCGGGCTTGCCCTCGAGGTGGTTCTGGTAGAAGCGCTGGGTGGGATAGGCCAGATCGATATCGGGCTCGTCGGCAAAGGCCTGCAGAACACTCTGCCATATACGATCCTCCGAACCCCGGCGGTTGCGTGGCCGGCACAGGTAACGGATGGTGAGTGTCACTCCGAAGTCGCAGACCTTGAGCCAGACGATGGGAGTCAGGTGGTGGAAGTGAATGCGCCACTTGTCACCGAGTTCCCGGATCTGCCGGGCCATGTGTTCGTCCAGGCGCTCGGCCTGTTCGCCGGCGATGCGTTCGAGGATGCGACGGGCCTTTTGCCAATCGCTTTCGAAGGTAACCGTCACCGGGATCTCGTGCCAGATGAACTCGAAACCCTGGGTGTAGTTGCTCAGGGGGGTCTTGAATACCTGACCGTTGGGAACGTGGACGATGCGCCCGGTTGATTGCTCGGCATCCACCCAGTTGCCGATCTCCAGCAGCGTGAACATGAACAGGCGGATGTCGATGACATCACCGCGCAACTTGCCTACCTGCACCCGGTCTCCCACCCGGAAGGGCTGGCGCACCATGAGAAACAACCAACCGGCCATGTTAACGATGGGATCCTGCAGGGCAATCGCCAACCCGGCCGAGAGGATGCCCAGGTAGGTGGCCAGATTAATATCCGATTTAATCCAGATCTTGGCTATCACCAGGATAGCCAGTATGCTCAACACGTAGGTTATGCCCTTGCCGATGAAGTAGCGCCGGTTGGGCTCCTCCACCCGCCGCAGCAGCACCCGCCGTGACAGGCGACGCAGCAGCAGGTAAGCGAGCACCACCAGAACGGTATCCATAAGGTGAGCCAGGGTGTCCGGCGAGATACCGATCAACTCGTCTACCCAGCTGGCCATGACTGCGAAGGTCTTTTCACCCAGTAACCACCTCATGGCGCCTATCTAAGCAGACATGACCAGGTGACGTAAAGAAGCAAATCATATTCCCCCCCCGGGGGACAGGCCCGCCACCCCCCGGAGACAGGCCCGCGGGGGAGGGGTGTGTACGAAAACCGGACACTTTCTGCTGGCTCCGCAACCGGCCGTCTCGCCAACTGCCTGTTTTCATTGAACTCACATTCTGGCACGATTCCTGCTTGCTCTTCTGCTCAACATGCCAAGACCTGCAAGACAAGACATCCTCGGCGACGGTGATTGCACCGTTCACCTCACCATCCGCTGCCACGACAAACGCTTCCTCCTCGCCGACGACCGGCACAAACAACTACTCTACAACCTCTTG
>QMME01000095.1 GCA_003647095.1 Deltaproteobacteria bacterium | reverse complement strand
GTTCGGTCTTGCCGGGATCGGCCGGGCAGTTGTCGTTGCAGTCGGGGGTGCCGTCGTTGTCGCCGTCGCTGTCGGCCACCCCGCAGCCGCAGGCACCCGGTTCGCTCTTGCCGGGATCGGCCGGGCAGCCGTCGCAGGCGTCACCGGTGCCGTCGCCGTCGCCGTCGTCCTGGCCGGGATTGGCCACGGCCGGGCAGTTGTCCATGCCGTCGGGGATTCCGTCGGCGTCGCCGTCGTCGCTGCACACGTCGGGCTGGCCGTTGCACTTGCCGGCGTCGGTGTCGCAACTGCCGCCGGCATCGACGCAATCATCGTCGCTGTCGCAGTCCGGCGGGGGATTGGCCACCAGGGGGCAGTTGTCGTCGTCGTCGGCCACGCCGTCGTCGTCATCGTCGTCGTCGCAGGCATTGCCCAGGCCGTCGCCGTCGCTGTCCAGCTGGCTGGCGTTGCCGACCAGGGGGCAGTTGTCCTGGCCGTCGTTGACGCCGTCGTTGTCGTCGTCGGCGTCACAGGCATCACCCCGGCCGTCGCCGTCTTTGTCCAGCTGTTCGGGATCGGCGGCCCGGGGACAGTCATCGTCGGCGTCGCCGATGTTGTCGCCGTCCTGGTCGCAGGCGTCACCCGGCCCACCGGGGTTGGTGTCACGCTGGTCGGCATTGGCCACCAGCGGGCAGTTGTCGTCGTCGTCGGGAAAGCCGTCGCCGTCGAAATCGGTCTGGCACACGGCCCCGCGCCCACCGGAACCACCGTCGGGCAGGGCCTGGTCGGCGTTGGGAACCAGCGGGCAGTTGTCGTTATCGTCGCTGATACCGTCGTTGTCGTCGTCGCTGTCGCAGGCATCGCCGAGATCGTCGCCGCAGTAGAAGCGGTTGCCCTGCTCGTCGCGGCAATAGAGGTCACCGTCGTTGTTGTACTGGCCGGGATTGGCCACCCCGGGGCAGTTGTCGACGGCGTCGTCGACCCCGTCGAAATCGGCGTCGCAGGCGTCTCCCAGGCCGTCGCCGTTGCTGTCGGCCTGGTCGGCGTTGGCGGCCAGCCGGCAGTTGTCGACGTCGTCGTTGACCCCATCGTCGTCATCGTCCGGGTCGCAGGCATCGCCGCGCCCGTCGCCATCGAAGTTGGCCTGGTCGCTGTTGGCCTGCCAGCGGCAGTTGTCCGACTCGTTGGGAATGCCGTCACCGTCGATGTCGGCATCGCACTCGTTGCCCTCCCCGTCGCCATCGGCATCGCCCTGGCCGGGATTGGGCACGGCCGGGCAGTTGTCCTGGTCGTCGTCGATTCCGTCGCCGTCGCGATCGGTCTCGCAGACATCACCTATGCCGTTGCCGTTGTCGTCCTCCTGGCCGGGATTGGCCACCAGCGGGCAGTTATCGTCACCGTCGGCGACATCGTCGCCGTCGTCGTCGTCGTCGCAGCTGTTGCCGTAACCATCGGAGTCGGTGTCGATCTGCTCGGGGTTGTAGTTGTCGGGATTGTCGGGGTTACCGTCCCAGCAGTTGTCGTGATCATCGGGCACCGCGTCGTTGTCGTTGTCGTCGTCGCAGGCGTCGCCGCGACCGTCACCATCCAGGTCGGTCTGGGCGGGGTTCTGCCGCAGCGGGCAGTTGTCGTCGCAGTTGGCATTGTTGCCGCCGGAACAGGGATTGTCGCGGGAAGAGCCGCTCTTGTCGCCGTCGTCGGGAATGCCGTCACCGTCGCTGTCCACGGTGCCGCCGTCGGTCTCGCTGTTGGGCACGCACACGGCCATGTCGGCCACGGGATCGTACTCGCAGTGCCAGCCGGCGGCGCATTCGATGTTGCACTGGCAGCTGCCTTCCAGGCAACTGAAGCCGGGCGGGCAACCGTTGCCGCCGTCGTAATCGGTGCACACCAGCTGCTGGCTCTTCTCTCCGCAGGCGAAGCCGGCCAGCGCCAGCAATACCCATAGCAATGCTCTTTTCATGGCTTGCTCCCTGCCGCCCCGAAGTCCCGGTCTCCGGGAAAGGCGGTACCCTCACCCTGCAGCCGGGCCACGCTGGCGGCACCCACGGAATCGGACCAGACGTTGACGGTGGTCCGGCACATGTCCAGGATGCGGTCTACCGCCAGTATCATGCCAATGCCCTCCAGGGGCAAGCCCACGGCGCCAAGCACGATGCTCATCATCACCAGCCCGGCGTGGGGTATGCCCGCGGCGCCGATGCTGGCCAGCAGCGCCGTCAACATCACCACCAGTTGCTGGCCCATCCCCAACTCTACCCCGTAACACTGGGCAATGAAAAGCACCGCCACGCACTCGTACAGGGCGGTGCCGTCCATGTTGATCGTGGCTCCCAGCGGCAGCACGAAGCTGGAGACCCGGTTGGAAATACCGGCGCGCCGCTCGCTGCAGTCCATGGTCAGCGGCAGGGTGGCATTGGATGACGCCGTGGAGAAGGCGGTGGCCAGGGCCGGGCCCAGGGCCCGGGCGAGCCGCCAGGGGCTGCGCCCGGCCACCAGCCGGCAGATCAGCGGCAGGGTGAGCAGGGCGTGCACCAGCAACGCCAGCAGCACCGTCAGCAGGTACCAGCCCAGGGCCCCGAAGGAGGCGAAGCCGGTCTCGCCCACCACCCCGGCCAGCAGGGCGAACACCCCCAGCGGGGCCAGGCGGATCACCCAGCCGGTCAGTTTCATCATGGCGGCGAACAGCGACTCGAAGGCGCCGGCCAGACGCCGGCGCCGCTCGCTGTCCAGGGCCAGCACGGCCGCGCCCAGCAAGACGGCGAAAAAGATGACTCCCAGCACGTTGGGACCCTGGCGGGGATCGTCGTTGGCGTAAATCATGTCTTCAATCGGGTTTTCGGGAATCAAGCGCAGCAGCACCCCGCCCAGCGAGGGAGAGACCCGGCCCAGTTGCTCGGGAACGGCCGCCGTGGAGATTATGCCGGCGTGGCCGGGATGAACCAGGTTGGCCATCAACAGGCCCACGCAGATGGCCGCGGCCGAGGTCAGCAGGTAGTAGGCGGCGGTCTTCCAGCCGATGCGCCCCACCCCGCGCAGGCTGCCGATGGAGGTCACCCCGGTGACGATGGAGAAGAATATCAGCGGTACCACCACCATCTTGAGCAGGCGCAGGAAGACATCTCCCAGCCAGCCCAGCGCCCCGGCCGTGCCCGGACCGCCCAGCAGGCCCACGGGAATGGCCAGGAGCATGCCGGCCAGGATCTGCCAGTGCAGCTTCGTCCACCAGCGCCCGTTCTGCCGCCCGCCCATCTGGCATCCTTCCTCGGGGAGTCAGCCTACCCGGCCACCCTAGCAGAGCGGGCGGTGATCCTCAACGGGCCGGTCCCCGGTGGGAAATTCTAGTCATCCAGCACCACCACCCGCCCGCTGCCGCCGTCCAGCTCCACGCGGTCGCCGTCGCGGAGGATCTCGGTGGCGCCTTCCAGGCCGGTGACCAGGGGCAGGCCGTATTCCCGGGCCACCACCGCCCCGTGCGACAACGACGAACCGATCTCGGTGATCAGCCCGCCGGCGATTCCGTAGTAGGGAGTCCAGCCCACGTCGGTGAAGCGGGCACACATGATCTCGCCGGCCCGCAGCCGGCGGGCGTCCGCCTGCGACCTGACCAGCCGCACCGGGCCGGCGGCTACCCCGGGGCTGGCCGGCACGCCGGTGAGCACCCTTCCCGCCGGCGTCTGCTGTTCCCGCCGTTCCGCCCGAGCCGGTTGCCGGGGCGGCGGCCCACGGAAGAAATCGGGAAAGACCCGCTGCTCCTGCTCGCCCAGCAGCCGCCGCCGGGCCCGGGCCCGGGCCAGCAGGGGTGCCGTCCGCCGCCCGGCCACCAGGCGGGCGATCTCGTCCCGGGTGAAGAAAAACAGCAGGTCCGCATCCGGCAACAGTCCCTCGGCCACCAGCCCGGAGGCCAGGCCCCGGCAGGCCGCCCGCAGGCGGGAGGTCATCAGCATCAGCAGCGACTTGCTGTACTCGCGCCCGGCCACGGCCCGGCGGGCCCGCTCCACCAGGTACAGCAGCAGGCGCCGGCTCAGGCGCGGATGGCGCGCGCACAGCTCGGCGACGTTGTCCCGCCAGGAGCCGGCCGCGGCGGGCCGGGGGCGCTCCCCGCGCCGGGAAATGCCGGCGATGGTGTGCACCAGTTCCGCCGGGTCGTCCCGCCACTCGCGGGTTCGCAGCTCGGCCTCGCGCACGCAGCGATGGCCGTGGCGCTCCAGGAACTCGGCGAACAGGTCGGCGGCCGGCTCCCGGCCCCGCTGCTCGCGCAGCCAGCCCGACAGGTCGTCTCCGCCGAGCCTCCCCTCCTCGCGGGCCCGCCGCACCTCGGCGGCGATTCGCTCGAGCGCCTCCACGATGCCGGCACTCTCGACGCCCTCGATGCCGGACAGCAACCGGCCCAGGGCCTCGAGCTGCGCCGAGGCATCCAGGCCGGTCCGGGCCAGCACCTGGCGCAGGGCGCTGTTCAGGGCTCCCGAGCGGGCGCTCACCTGCATGTGCAGTGCCGTCGCCTGCCGGTAGCGGGGCAGGAAGTCCTCGATGGCCGCCAGCCGCTCGGCCGGTCCGGAGGCGGCGGCGATGAAGGCGTTGTCGCGCAGCCGTTCCAGCCGGCGGGTGGCCCGGCCATGGCCGGAGACGTAGAGCACGTACCTGGCCAGGTTGAACAGCCGCAAGGGCAGGCTCTTGCCGGCGACCTGCGGGGCATCTTGCAGGCGGCGGCCCAGCAGGCTGACCTCGAGCGACTCGGGCGAGGTTCCGGCCACCCGCCCGATGATCTTGTACATGAGGCTGAGGTTGAAAAACAGGTGGTTGGAGAAGGTACAGATGAACGGTTCCTCCCGATCGGCCGCGGACAGCCCGCCCACCGAAAGGTAGAGCCGGCGCATGGCGAAGTCGATTGCCCCGCCGAAGATGTCGATGGTCAGGGGAGTGGCCGCCCCGGGAAGCATCTCTCCCACGTTGGCGCGGGTAAACAGCTGCTCGGGGCTGCGGGGCCGGTAGTCGAACTCGTCGCAGGTGGCCGTGACCAGGGTGGTGATGGGCCGGGCCTGCAGCCAGTGAATCCGCCCCCGGTCATCCACCGTCCACTCCAGATCCAGGGGATGGCCCAAGGCCCGCTCGGCGGCCAGGGCCTGCTCGCGCAGGGCCAGCAGGGTGTCTTCCTCGAGCAGGCCGTCCGCGGCGGCGGCCGGGGAACCTTCGCGGGGCAGCTCGATCCTGGTCGCCGGCACCCGGCCGGCCACGAGATCCTCGCCCGCGCCCGCGCAGGCCTCGACGACCAGCGCCCCCCCTTCCGCCCGTCCGGTTACCGGGTCGACGGTAAACAGCACCCCGGAGACCCGGCCCTGCACCTGGGACTGCACGATCACGGCCATGTCCCCGGACCCTTCTCTCCCTCCCGGACCGAAGCGCCTGCGGTAGGCCAGCGCCCGCTCGCCGCCCCGGGAGGCGAAGCACCTCTCCACGGCCCGCAGCAGCCCCTCGTCGCCGTCGATGCCCAGGAAGGTGTCGAACTGGCCGGCGGCCGATGATGACTCGCCGTCCTCGTCCCCGGCCGAGGATCTCACCGCCAGGGGACCGGCCGGGAGGCGGCGGCGCATCTTGAGAATCTCCCCGCCGCGGTTGCGCTCCCACCCGCCCAGCACCACGAATCCCGGGGGAACCGCAAGCCCGGCCTGGAGCAGCCGGGCCAGGCCGCGGGCCTTGCCCCCGCAGGCCCGGTCCCCGGCTTTGTGCAGCTCTACGATCCTCATCGTCGCCTCAGGAAAACACCGGCCGGGGAATGCCGCAGCCGCGGGAGAAGCCGAACTCCGCCATGCCCTGCCCGGCCACGCCCTCGATCTCCGCCCGGCACCAGGCCTCGCTCACCTCGAAATCACCGTCCTGCAGCAACCAGGAGTGCTCCCGGCCCGAGCGCGTCACCCGGCAGCGCAGCGGGCGCCGGCCCCGGGCCCGGAAGACGATGTCGTAGTCGCGGGGAATGACGCCGTCGCCGGCCAGCCGATGCATGTCCGAGCAGGCCACCACGGGCAGCAGGCGCCTGCTTCCGGCTACCCAGCCCGAGACCAGGTGGTGGAAGCTGTCACCGTAGTCGACGGCGGTCAGGCACAGGTACCGGCAGCGGACACCGCCCAGATCGAGGGGGCGTTCGAGGGAGATGATGTTCCACAGGTAGCGATTGATGAAACTCCAGTCCCGCCGTCCCCAGCTGTGATCCCGGAAGGCCCGCAGGCGCAGCTCGCGCTCCCGGCCGTCGAGCCACAGCCGTCCCTCGAGCAGGCCTCCCTGCTCGATGCGCACCTGCCGCTCCGAGCGCAGCCTGGCGAAGTACTGGCGCGACCAGGGCATCTCGGCCATAGCCCGGCCGGTTGAGCGGGCATCCATGTGCCGGCTGGACAGGAACAGGCGCGCCGTGGGCGTGAAGTCGAGCTCCAGGCGACAGTCGCCGGCCCCCTGCAGGGCGCCCGAGAAAGACACCCGCCAGCCGCCCCTCTCCGGCAGGTAACGGTAGGACAACCCCCCGGCGCTGATATGCTGCTGCCGTGCCCGGGCCGGCACCAGGGTATCGCCGTTGACCAGCTTGCGCCCGTCGATGTCGAGAAACACCCACACCTCGGCCCGGGAGCCGTCGCCGCGCAGGCCTACCCGGGACATGAACATGGTACCGTCGCCCCCCGAACCCTGGAACACGAAGGAATCGTTGTAGTTCTCGTCGAAAGGCGGGGACGGAGGTACGCGCCTGTCGGCGAGCTTCCGGTGGCGGGCGCTGGCCAGGCGACCCTGGCCAAGCGCCACCAGGCAGGTCGCGGCCAGGTTCTTGAGCAGGCCTCCACCCCGGGGGCGAAGCCTTTCCGAGGTTGCCGGCAGCACCATGCACTCTCCCTGTTCCCCCGGTCCACGGAGGAAGGGGTACCATATAGCATCTTTTGCGCAGGACACGCCAGTTTGCGGTGTCCGGGCCACAGCCGCGGTGTGCCGTGGAGCCCGGGTTGGGCGCTTGACAAGCAGCCTGCCTGCCCGCACAATGGCGCAGCCGCTGCCGGGGGGAATGGCAGGGCGCTGACGAGGATCAGGACAGCATGCAAGCTAGCACCCGCCTCACCCGATTCGTCGACAGCATCACCGCCCACCCCTGGCGGGTGGTGGTCATCGCCTTGCTGCTGGCCGCCCTGGCCTCGGTGGCAGTGGCCAGGATTCCCTTCCTGACCTCGCGCCAGGCCATCCTGCCCAGCAATGCCGAGGTAACCCGGCGTCTCAACGGCTTTTTGAAGAAATTCGGCGCCGACGCCGACCTGATCGTGGTGGTGGAGGGAGGCAACCGGGCGGCCCGCGAGGACTTTTCCTCCCGGCTGGCAGCCGCCCTGCGAACCCTGCCCCGGGTGCGCCAGGCCACGGAGAAGGTCGACCTGGATTTCTTCCTGCGCCATGCCTACCTGCTGGTTCCTCCCCGGCGCCTCGACCAGTTCGAGGCGGTCATGAACAAGCTCATCGGGGTGGAGCCACCCGCGGGCCTGGACGGCTGGAGCGAGGGGCTGCGCCGGGTGGAGAAATGGCTCGACGATCCGCCGCCGCTTTCGCTGGTCGACGTCGATCTCAAGACCGCCGAGGGTGCCCTGCGCATGGTGCGCTTCTTCCTGGAGGAGTGGCTGCGCTGGATCAAGTCGGAGCCGCGGCCGCAGCGCATCGACTGGCAGCACATGGTGGCCCGCTACGGCGAGGGAGCCAAGCTGACGGCGGGCCGGGGTTACTTCACCTCCCGCAACGGCGACATGTTCTTCGTCTTCGTGCGCCCGCACGACTCGTCCTCGGAATACGGGGTGGTGGCCCCCTTCATAGAAAGCGTGCGCGACCGGGCCCGGAAGCTGCGCGAAAGCTTCTTGCGGGAGCGGGGAATCGACATGTCGGTGGCGTTCACCGGCCTGCCGGCCATCACCTACGAGGAGTTTCGCGCCCTGCAGCACGACATCTCCTTCACCATCGCCACCGCAGCGATCTTCATCCTCTTGCTGGTGGGATTGTGGCTGCGCTCGCTGCGCTGGGCGCTGGTGGTGTTCCTGCCCATGGGCCTGGGGGTGCTGCTCAACACCGGCCTGACCTACCTGACCGTGGGCCACCTGACCATGATCACCTCCGCCTTCACCGCCATCCTCTTCGGCCTGGGAGTGGACTACGGCATCTTCCTTTCCTCGCGCATCATGGAGGAGCGCTGCCGGGCCGATTCCCTGCGCCCGGCGGTGGCCGGGGCGGTGGGAGCCTCGGCCCGGGCCCTGCTGACCGCCGGCGGGGCCACCGTGCTCATCTTCGCCGTGCTCGTCACCGTGCCCTTTTCCGGGTTTGCCGAGCTGGGGCTGGTGGCGGCCTCGGGCGTGGCCCTGGTGCTGCTGTGCACCTTCCTGCTGCAACCGGCCCTGTTCGTGCTGTTGCCCCCGGGCCTGCAGCACGCCCGCCGCCACGCCGGCGACTCGGACGGCGAAGCCCGTTTTTCCCGGAAATTGAAGATCGCCCGGCCCCTGGGCGTCTTCTTCATCACGGTGGCCGTGGTCACGGCCGTGGCCGGGATGGTGTTCGGGATGAAGATAGACTTCAACTACGACGTGCTGGCCCTGCTGCCGAAGAACTCCCCGGCGGCCCACTACCAGCGCCGCATGGTACAGGAAAGCGACTTCCAGGCCGAGGTGCTCATCTTCACCGCCCCCGACATCGACGAGGCGCGGCGCATCGCCGCCGCCGTGAAGAAGCTCGACACCATCTCCCAGAGCCAGAGCATCACCCCCCTGTTCCCGCCCGACGCCGCGGAGCGGGCCGGGCAGGCCCGGCGCATCGGCAAGCTGATAGCCAGTTCCGCCTACTTGAAGAAGATCCGCTCCCTGGGCGATCCCACCCTGGACGCCGAGGGGCTGCGCCGCCTGACCTCGTCGCTGCAGAAGACCTCAGACCTGTTCGCCGACTCCCAGGAGATGGCCTTCTCCAGCGGCCACCGCGAGCTGGTGCGCCACTTCGAACGCATACTGGAGCGCCTCGATGACATCGGCGGCCTGCTCGAGTCTTCCCCGGAGCGCGCCCGCCGGCGCACCGAGAGCTTCGCGCAGACGCTGTGGCGCAAGGCCCTGCATGCCTTCGACGAGATCGCCACCTGGCGCCGGGCACGGCCCCTGCAGCCGGGCGACCTGCCTCCGGCCCTGGCCGATCGCTTCGTGGCCCCGGACGGCACCATCGCCATTTACGCCTTTCCCGCCCACTCCGTCTACGATCCCGACAACCTGGAGCGACTGATGAAGCAGGCCACCTCCGTGTCTCCGGAGGTCACCGGTTTTCCCACCACCCACCAGGTGTTCTCCCACATGGCGGTCGATTCCTTCCGCCAGGGCACCCTGCTGGCGCTGCTGGTGGCCATGGCCTGGATCCTGCTGTCGGTCAGGTCGCTGCCCGCCTTCCTGGTGGCCCTGCTGCCGCTGCTGCTGGGCGGCGGCTGGATGCTGGGGATCCTGGCCCTGGCGGGAATGAAGTTCTCCTACGCCAACATCATCGCCCTGCCCCTGGTGATGGGACTGGCCGTGGACTACGGGGTCTGGTATTCTCACCGCCTGAACGAGGGCGGCCGGCGCCGGGCCTGGGCGGCCGCCGGGCTGGCGGCCCGGGCCATCCTGCTGGCGGCCGGTACCACCCTGGCCGGCCTGGGAGCCATCACCATGGCCCGTTACCGCGGGGTGGCCACCATGGGCTGGACGGTGACCATCGGCCTGGTCTGCTGCGTGCTGGCGGCCCTGCTGGCCGCTCCGGCCCTGGCCGAGGTAATGTTCGGGAGGAAGAAATGACCCACGCACGATTCGCCAGGCCTCGCCACGTCCTGCTGGCCGGTTGCCTGTTGGCCGGCTGCCTGCTGGCCGGCGGCGCTCCTGCCCGCGCCGGCCAGGCTCCCGCCGCCATCGACATCCTGGTCTGTTACCCGGGCGGCTCGGTTCGCGCCCGTGACGCCCAGCCGGCCCTGCAAGACATGGTCAAGGTCATCGAGTCCATCGGCGGTTGGCCGGCGGGCACCATCAACACCTCCTTCACCACCCGGGACGCCGAGTGCCGGCAACAGCTGGAGGAGAAAAAACCACCCTTCGCCATCCTCTCGCTGGGAATCTTCCTGCAGGCTCGCCGCGCCCATCACCTGGTGCCGCTGGTACAGCCGCGCATCGGCGGCAAGAGCGAAGATCGCTTCTACCTGGTGGTGCGCCGCAACACCTTCGGCAAGCTGGCCGACCTGGCCGGCAAAACTCTCGGCGGTCCCTGGCTGGGAGACCTGGAGTTTCTCAAGCGGGTGGTATTCCAGCGGCAGATCGACCCGGCCAGCCACTTCCAGCTCAAGCCTTCCCGGCGGGTACTGCGGGCCCTGCGTCAACTCGACCGTGGCCGGCTCGATGCCGTGCTGGTGAACCGGCCCCAGTTCGAGGGGCTGGCGGCCCTGCCCTTCGGCAAGAACCTGCAGTCCATCTACACCTCCGCGTCACTGCCGCAGATGGGCATCGCCGCCGACGAGAAGCGCTCCAGCGCCCGGGATCGGCAGAAGATGCTCCGGGCCCTGCGTGGAATGTGCACCCACCAGGACGGCAAGAAGCTGTGCGAGCTGTTCGGTATTGACTCCTTCGATCTTCCCGATGGCAAGCTGTTCGATTCCGTCATCAAGGCCTGGGAGAGCAAGCCCTGAAACATCCATTCGTTCACTCGTTGCTGCTGCTTTTGCTGCTGGGCAACAGCGGCTGCCCGCAAGTGGTCCTGCCCGGGGAGAAGATAGACCTGGGCGGCCTGGACGACTGCCCGGCGAGCAGGCTCGAGGAGCTGGTGATACAGGCCAACACCTTCTACATCAATACTCCCACCCGGCAAATCGCCTGCGCCCTGGAAAGATTGCGCCTCAACGCCGGCGCCACCGGGGCGGCCCCGGTGGCCGCGCGCCTGTGCTTCCTGGTGGCCGACCGGGAGCGGAACGCCGCCCGCCGGGAGAAGCTGGCTTCCGAGGGTATTCGCTGGGCGGAACTGGCCCTGCTGCAGGGCACCGACAACGCCGCCGTGCACTACTACCTGGCGCTCAACCTGGGCCTGGCGGTGCGCAGCCACGCGGCCCTGGCCATGAAGAACCTCAAGCGCCTGGAGAGCACCCTCAAGAAGGCCTGCCAGCAGGACTGCAGCATCGACTACGCCGGTCCCATGCGCCTGCTGGGCATGCTCTACCTGCTGGCGCCGCCCTGGCCCAAGGGCATCGGCGACATCGACAAGGCCCTGGAATTGCTCGAGCGGGCCGTGCACGACTACCCGCAGCATCCCCTCAACCACGTCTTCTACGCCCGGGCCCTGTGGGAGGCGGAAGAAGACGACGCCCGCGAGCAGATCGCCCAGCACCTGCAACGGGCCCGCGGCCTGCTCACCGAGGCCAAGTGGCGGGGGGCGCGCCAGCGCTGGCTCGAGGAACTGCGCCGGGTGGAACGGGAGGCGGGCATCAAGGCCGCTCCGCCGTCCGCCTCCCCGGCGGAAGCCAGGCCGGGAAGCAACTCCTGAAAAAGCCGCACACCGCATGCAGATCCCGCCACGTCCCGGACGAAAGGGTCACCGGGACGACGGGTAGGTCCGGGCCACGTCGAACATGAACGAGAAGGAGATTTTCACGATATTGGAAGCGTAACTGCCGCCATTTCTGTTCTGGTCCATCAGCAGGTTGCCGGTGTGGGCCAAGCCCATGCACAAGCCGCTGCGCCAGCACCAGCCCAATTCCGTCTGGATGGCCATTCCCCTCGAGATTCGCGGCCCGTATTCACAGTCGAAACAAAACTGGCTATAGAAGTAGC
>QMME01000094.1 GCA_003647095.1 Deltaproteobacteria bacterium | reverse complement strand
CGCTGAGCATGCTCATGCTCGACGTGGATCACTTCAAGCACTACAACGATAACAACGGCCACCTGGCCGGTGACCAGCTACTCGAACACCTGGCCCGCCTGCTGCGCGAGAACCTGCGCTCCACCGATATCGCCGGCCGCTTCGGCGGCGAGGAATTCTGCGTGGCCCTGCTGGACACCGAGCTCAAGTCAGCCAGGCGGGTGGCGGAAAAGATTCGCCGGGTGGTGGAAAGAGCGGAGTTTCCCGGCCAGGAGAAACAGCCGGAGGGTAAACTCACCGTCAGCATCGGCGTGGCCGAGCTGGACCTCGATGATGACCAGCTTGACGACCTCATCGAACGAGCCGACCAGGCGTTATACCGGGCCAAGGCAGGTGGCCGCAACCGGGTGGAGACATGAACAGGTTGCTGTTTCTCTTCTCGTTCCTCGTGCTGATCCCGCTGGCCGGGGCCGACCCTCCCGTGCAGAGACCGCTGGTCTTCGGTATGACCCCGATCGTCGGGGTGGAAGCCACCCGCCAGCGTTTCCAACCACTGGTGCGGCTGCTCGGCAGCAAGCTGGGCCGCCCCCTGCAGTTGCAGGTGGCCGACAGCTACCGGGCACTCATAGACGACATGGTCGCCGGGCGCATCGACCTGGCCAAGCTCTCCCCCCTGTCATACGTGCGGGCCCGGCGCCGCTCGCGGGCCATCGAATTGCTGGCCACCCAGGTGGCCAACGGTTCCACCAGCTATTCCAGCTACCTGGTCAGCGTGGCGGAGCGGCGCATCAGGCCCCTGGCCGAGTGGCGCTCGGCCCGACTGTGCTTTGCCGATCCCGATTCCACCTCCGGCTACCTGCTGCCGGCGGACTACTTGCTGGCCCGCGGCATCAATCCCTTCGAGCACTTCGCCGCCGTGGAATTCGCCGGCAACCACCGCGCCTGCCTGGAGGGTTTGTTCGCCGATCGTTACGACCTGGTGGCCACCTTTTCCGGGGCCATTCGCGATGCCCGCCAGGCCGGCCTGCCGGTGGGCGAGCTGGTAATCGTGGCCAAGGCCGGCCGCATTCCCTACGATGCCTATTGCGCCCGGGCCGACCTGCCCGCTTCCCTCAAGCAGGCCCTGCGGCAGGCGCTGCTTTCCATCAACACCCTGGATCGCCAGGGCCGGCGGGCGCTGGAGCCGACCCTGGGAATCAACGGCTGGATAACCGGCAACGACACCGCCTACGACAGGCTGCGACAGGTGGAAGAGCGAGTCCGCTCCCGGCTGGGCGACCGGCCCGCTGGCAAGGCCGCTGCCGCTCCGATCGCTCCCGCCGGACAGACAGATAATCATTGATCGCAGCCGACGATTGACCTACCTTCGCAGCAGACGACACGATAAAGGATAAACATGGCAGAGACACTGATCGTACGGGTAGCAGACAAGGAATTCACGGTACAGGTGGAAAGCTTCGACGGCGGCCGGGCGCTGCTCGAGGTAGCGGGACAGCGGTACACGGTCTCGGTCCAGAAGGAGGCCACCCCGTTGGCGGCTGCGGCTGGCGACCCCGGCACGACTGCCGACACGTCCTCCCCTGCCCCGGTCGTTTCCCCACCTGTCTCCAGGCCGCCGACCGCGTCCGGCTCCGGCAAGATTTTCACCGCCCAGATGCCGGGCACCGTCCTGAGGCTGGTCGTCGAGGCCGGACAGCAAGTCAGCAGCGGCGACATCCTGCTGGTGATTGAGGCCATGAAGATGGAGAACGAGATTCGCTCCGATCGGTCGGGCCAGATCGCCGAGATCATGGTCAAACCCGGGCAACAGGTTCAGACCGGAGATGGGCTGGTTTCTTTTCGCTAGCCTTGCCGCAGGCGCCGCTGGTAGACGAGAGTCCGCTACATGGTCACGGTTCTCATACTGCTGCTGCTGCTGGTGGCATTCGGCGCCTGGGAGTACTTCGGCCACCTGTCGCGACTGCGGCGCATTCCCATCAGGATTCACGTCAATGGCACCCGGGGCAAGTCCTCGGTGACCCGCCTGATCGCCGGCGGCTTGCGTGGTTCGGGCATTCCCACCTGTGCCAAGACCACCGGCTCGCAGCCGCGCATGATCCTGGAAAACGGCAAGGAGTACACCATCCAGCGCCAGGGACGGGCCAACATCATCGAGCAGGTCCGGGCCGTGGGCGTCGCCGCACGGCGGCGGGCCCGGGCCGTGGTCCTCGAGTGCATGGCCCTGCAACCGCAACTGCAGGACCTGTGCGAGCGTCGCCTGGTCCGTTCCACGGTGGGAGTGATCACCAATGCCCGGGCCGATCACCTGGACGTCATGGGGCCCACTGTCGGCGACGTTGCCCGCGCCCTGGCAGGAACCGTTCCCGCCCGGGGCCCCCTGGTCACGGCCGAAGACGATCCCGCCCTGCTGGAGATCTTCCGCGGTGCCGCCGAGAAAAAGGGAGCCGAGTTGATACCGGTGAGCCCGGCCACGGAAGGCATCGATAACGACATCATGCGCCGTTTCACCTACCTGGAACACCCGGAGAACGTGGCCCTGGCCCTGCGTGCCTGCCTGCTGGCCGGGGCCGAGCGCCGGGCCGCCCTGGAGGGCATGTGGTCGGCCGAACCCGACCTGGGAGCCCTGCGCATCTTGCGCCTGGCCTTCTTCGCCAAGCAGATCTTCTTCATCAACGCCTTCGCCGCCAACGATCCCGAGTCCACCACCCGGGTCTGGCAACGCGTGGTCGACCTCCACCCCGAGGTGGAATGCCGCGTGGCCGTGCTCAACTGCCGGGCCGACCGGCCGCAACGGTCGGTGCAACTGGGGCAAATACTCCACCAGTTGCCCGGCCTGGCCCGGGCGCTGGTGTGCGGCAGCGGTACCCGCCTGGCCCTGGAAGCGGCCCTGCGGGCCGGCTGCGAGGCGGAGAAACTGGTAGCCATGGAACAGGCTCCGGCCGCCGCCATCTTCGAGCGTGCCCTGGCCCAGATAGAGAAAAGCGGACTGGTCTTCGGCATGGGCAATATCGGCGGGGGCGGGACTGCCCTGGTGGAGTACTTCAAGAATCGCTCGGAGCAGTCCGGCACCAACGAGGAGAACTGAAGTGGAAAACGTGGCTGCAGAAGTACTGGTTACGGCAATCGCCCTGGGACTGGTCGTCAGCCTGGTGTTTTCCGAGACCCTGGGCCTGGCCGCCGGCGGCATGGTGGTGCCGGGATACATTTCGCTGAGCCTGCCGGATCCGCTCAAGGTAGTGATGACCCTGGTGCTGGGAGTGGTCTCCTACTTCATCGTACGCCTGCTGGGCAACATCATGATCGTCTACGGCCGGAGGCGAACGGTGATGATCGTGCTGGTGGGATTCTTGCTGGGGTGGTTCTCACGCCAGTTCCTGGTGTTCGATTTCGCCGGTCAAACCGTGGCCCTGGAGGCCATCGGCTTCATCATTCCCGGGCTGGTGGGCATCTGGATCGACCGCCAGGGACTGGTGGAAACCGCCGCCACGCTGTTGACCTCGGGAGTGCTGGTGCGGCTGGGGCTGATCATCATCTTTGGCGGGGAGATGTACGCATGGCACTGATGTGGAGACCGGGACGCGCCTCGCGGGGCGTGCTGTCGCTGGTGGCGCTGGTATCGGTGCTCGGCTACGTGGCCGTGGAGCAAATGCCCCAGCAGATCCGCAAGAAATGGTACCGCGAGAAGCTGCAGGCCGCCCGCCTGATGGACGCCGGCATGAAGGCCATCCGCGATCACAAGCTGGCCATCTTCGGCCGCCTGGATACCGAGCACGACCCCAACGGCACCGGCATGGTGGGTTCGGGATTGTCGCCGATAACCTCCAAGGAGGGATCGCTGGCGGCCAAGCAAACCACGGCCAACCCCAACTTCGCCGCCGTCTTCGTAAGCTGGTACCGGCGGGCCGGACTCAAGGAAGGCGACGTGGTGGCCATGGCCTTTTCCGGCTCCTTCCCCTCCATGAACCTGGCCGCCCTGGTGGCCGCCGAGGTTCTCAATCTGGAGCCCATACCCATTGTCTCGCTGTCGGCATCGCGCTGGGGTGCCAACATCCCCCAGCTGACCTGGCTGGACATGGAGCGGCTGCTGTTCGAAAAAGGCATCATCCACCACCGTTCCGTGGCCGCCTCCCTGGGCGGCGAGCAGGACCGGGGCGGAGGCCTGCCCCCGGAGGGTATCCGCCTGCTGCGCCAAGTCATCGAGCGCAACGGCGTGGAGTTGATCGATCCCCCCAACCTCGAGGCCAGCTGGGACATACGCATGAACATCTACCGGGAGAATGCCGGCCCGCGGCCCATCTCCTGCTTCGTGAACGTGGGCGGCGGATTGGGAAGCGTGGGCACCCCGCTGAACAAGAAGATGTTCAGACCGGGGCTCAACCGCACCACCCCCTCCCCCGAGAAGCTGCGCGACTCGGTGATTACCCGTTTCAGTCGCCAGGGAGTGCCGGTCATTCACGTTCTCAACATCGCCCGCCTGGCCCGGCGCTACGGCCTGCCGGTGCAGCCGGATCATTATCCCCAGGTGGGCGAGGGAGGAATCTTCGCGGCCCTGGAGTACAACCTGGCCATAACCTGGGGAGTGCTGCTGGGCCTGGTGGTGGTGATCTTCCTGCTGCTGCGCATGGATGTCTCCTACTACCTGCTACGGTCCCGGCGCAACACCGCTCCCGGCAACCAGCCACCTCCCTGAAACCGGCCTGTCCGAAAACGACGCAGGTCGATTACAGGTTGTCGAGCAGAAAGCGGGTGAGTAGTTCCTCGTCCGACAGTTCCTCTTCATCCTTGGACTTGGCAGCCGCCGGGGTCTTCCTGGCGGCGGCCGTGGCCTGCGCCGGACCTGCGCCGGCCGCCGGCCGCACCGGTGCGGCTGGGGCCGCCGGCTTCCTTTCCGCCGGGGCCGCGGTTGCGGGCGTCGCCGGTTTCACCGGAGCCGGCCGTTGCGATGCCGCCGCCGAAGCGGTCGCTGGAGGAGGGGCGGTTGTGCGGGGCGGCGCCGGCGCCGGCTGGGTGGTGGCCTGCTGGCGCAGGAACACCTCGGCGATGAATCCTTCCTGGACCTTGTAGGGAATGTCTTCGAACAGCACCGAGTCGCGGTAGCGTTCCGCACCCATCTGCTGCAGCTGCTCGTCGGTCTTGACCCTCCCCAGCAGGCCGGGGCGGTCCTCCTCGTCGCCCTCCACCCGCACGAAGCGCACCGCCTCCACCAGCTTGAAGGAACGCCCGTCGGCCTTGATGGTCATGATGTTCTTGTCGAACTCGATCTTGTCCTGCTCCATCCAGGTATCGAGCGTCTGCTGGGCGATGAACAGGTAACGGGCCACTTTTCCTCCAACCACCCCTAATAAGAAAGATTTTATGGCAGTGCCGAGCCGGCGGTCAAGAAAGCATTCGCGTTGTTTACCGTGAAGGACAAAACTGCTACCATGCCGGTCGACGAAAGGAGATCTCATGAACCGGTGCAAGCTGCCTTTCCTGCTGGCCACGCTGCTGTTTGCGGCCAGCGGTTGTTCCAGTTCCGGCCTGGCCGACTTTTCCCTGACCGTTTTCCACACCAATGACCGCCACTCGCATTTCCTGGGCCTGCCCAACGGCGACTACCAGCCGGCCGAGGGCGACGGCACCGTGGGCGGGGCGGCGCGCTGGATGGGACTGGTGAAGCAGGCCCGCCAGGAGGGCGGGGACGTGTTGCTGGTTGACGCCGGCGATTTCACCATGGGTACCATGCTGGTGGCCGCCGAGCAGAGCGCCGCCGATCTCAACTTCATGAAGGAGATGGGCTACGCCGCCGCCGCCCTGGGCAACCACGAGTTCGACTGGGGCGAGCAACGCCTGGCACGGATGATTCAGGCCGCCTCCCAGCCTCCCATCCCACTGCTGGCCAGCAACATCCACTTCAACCCGGACAGCAGCGTCGATGACCAGCTCGAGGCCCTCTACGGCCAGCCGGGCGAAGCCGGCAAGTCGCTGTTTCCCTGGGTGGTGGTGGAAACTCCCGGCGGGGTGCGCGTGGGACTCATGGGCTTGGTAGGCAACGCCGCAGCGGCAGTGTCCAACGTCAAGGCGGCCTTCTTCTCCCGCGACATCGACGAGCTGGCCGGCCGGGCCCAGGAGATCGCCGACCTGCTGCGCCAGCAGGAACACGTGGACCTGGTCCTGGCCCTGTCGCACCTGGGCCTGGTGCTGGACAACGGCCAACCCCTGGGAGAGAGCATCGAGCTGGCCCGCCTGACCCATGGCATCGACGCCGTCATCAGCGGCCACACCCACATCCGCACGGAGACGGCCTTCGCCATCGACAGCGACGTCGAGGCCGGCTGGCGCACCCTGGTGTCGGAGGCGGGCTGTTACGGTCTCTACCTGGGCATGATGCAGGTCACCCGCAGCGGCGGCGAGGTGAGCATCTCCGGGGAGACCATTCCCATCGACGATCAACTGGCCGCCGACGAGCAGGTGCAACAGCGGGTGCAACAGCTTGCCGATGACGTCGAGGAAAACCTGCTCAGCCAGTACCCGCTGGTGCCGGCCGCGGGAGCTTTCCTCACCGGCGCCTTCGACCAGGTGCTGACCCACTCGGCGGCGGACCTGGCCCGCCGCGAGAACGAGAACGGCAACCTGGGATACCTGGTGGCAGACGCCATGCGCCGGGCCTCGGGAGCCCAGATGGCCTTCGCCTCCAACGGCGGGGACCTGCGCGCCAGCCTGCCGCGCACCGGCAACAACGCCCTGGCCCTGCAGGACGCCTTCATCGCCACTCCCCTGGGCACCGGCCCCGACGGCAAGCTGGGCTACCCGCTGGCCAGGTACTACCTGCAGCTCATCGAGTTGCAGCTGCTGATGGAGGCCACCATCTGTGACCGGGGCCTTTATGACAACGACTTCATGATAAACGTCTCCGGCATCCGCGTGGTGATAGACACCAGCAGGGCCGGCACCTATTCCTGCGTGCAGCGAATAACCACCTACCAGAACATCGACGAGTCGGACCCGGGCACGGTCATCTACGACCGCACCCAGGGCGGTTTTCTCATCGACAAGACAACGCTTTTCCAGGTCTGCACCAGCTCCTACATCGCCGACCAGATGTCCCAGTTCAACGTCTATCCAAAGGACGCCGGCGGCCAGAAGATTTCCCTGGAACAGGCCCTGGTCACCGATGACAGCGGAGAGGTCAAGCTCTGGTACAGCGTGGCCGGGCAGTTGGCCGCCGGCGATCCCCTGGCAGACATGTACTCCGACGACGAGCAGGAAAACCCCCTGGGCCCCTACTGGCGCCGGGTCTGGGACGTGCATACCCATCCCTGCAACGACCACCCCTACTGTCGTTGATGCCGCTTCAGTGCAGGTCGCTCAGGTCGATCTCCTGCAGCAGCCGGCGAATCTCCGGGTCTTGCAACAGCCGGTTGAGCCGGGGATTGGCCAGCAGGGCGGAGATGTCGTTGCGGCGGGCCGCTGCCTGCAGCGCCCGATCCCCGGCCAGGGCCCGTACCTGGGGATGCTCGAGCAGGCGGCGCACCCGGGGATCGCGGGCCGCTTTCCGCTGCAGGGCGGGATCGCTGGCCAGCCGGGTCAGGCCTTCCAGGTTGCCGACCACCGGCAGGTGCAGGCCGGCCAGCAGGTTGTGGCGCCGGGCCAGGGCCGCCAGGCGTGATTGGCGCAACACCCTCGCTTGCCGTCCCAGCGACCGGGCCAGCGGCTTTTCCGCCAACACCGCCACGCACAGTACCAGGTAGAGCATGACAAACACCTTGGCGGCGCCCAGCGCCAGGCCGGCCCAGCGATCCACTTGCCCCCGGCGGCGAGACGCATCGCCGTCGCGAAGCCGGCGCCGGCGGCGCCAGGAGCGCAGCACGGCCCAGCCGCAGGTGGAAAGCAGCAGGTACAGCACCAGGAAGGCCAGGCCCACGGCCCCCATGCGCCCCACCAGCGGCGGCACCTCCAGCCCCCGGGCCAGGCTGCCGGCAAAGGCCCCACCCACCGTCCCGGCCAGCAGGTAGGCCCCCAGCAATGCCAGCAGGCGCACCAGCTGGGACCAGAAGCCGGTGAGATATCCCACCAGGCCGAACAGCATGGTCAATCCCAGCACCAGGATGTCTACGACCATGTCACCCGCCCGCGTCCGAAAACGACCGGGGAATCACTTCCCCGGCAAGGCCATGCCTGGAGGTGGCAGTTCGCGGGCATCGGCATTCACTTGATGCGGTAATCGGTCTTGATGTTGCGCCCGGCTTCCTCGGCCAGTTGCTTGAACAACTCGTTGTCCGGCTCGTAGGCCATGGCCATCTTGAAGGTTCTTTCCGCAGCCACGAAGTTCTTGCGCTTCATCTCCTGCATGCCCTGCTGGTAGAGCTGCCGGCCCTTTTCCGTCTTGGCCTTCTGCTGCTTCTTCTCTTCCTTGTCCTGCTGCTCGGATTGCTCGGTGTAACGCAGCAGGCGCCGTTCGCTCTCCACCAGTTGCTTGTCGTAGAACTGGCGCTTGCGGGGATCACGCAGGGTGACGTAGGCCTCGGTCACCCGCTTGGAAATGCGGTAGATGGCCTTCTTGAGCTTGTCGTCGGCAAGGTGGAAGTAGCGGTCGGGATGGAACAGTTTCGACTGCCGGTGGTAAGCCTCGCGGATCTGGCCCAGGCTGGCCCGGGGATCCACCTGCAACAGCTGGTAGTAGTCGATGTGATCGAGAACCTGCAGCCAGCCGGCCACCCTCTTGACAAATTCGTTGCTCTCAGCCGTCATGGTGAAAAGCTGTCCACCTGCCTTCCGGAACGGTCATACCAGGTCCAGCGATTGTACCTGCTCGGCACCGCGGCGGATCTCGTCCTCGCTCAGGCCGCTGGAGAACTTGACGGTGGTCGATGCACTCTGGCCCGTCTCCGGATCCCGGGCCGAGACATTGACAATACCGTTGGAGTCGA
This sequence comes from Deltaproteobacteria bacterium, assembly GCA_003647095.1. Taxonomy (GTDB): domain Bacteria; phylum Myxococcota; class B64-G9; order B64-G9; family B64-G9; genus B64-G9. The sequence continues at coordinate 2,951 of QMME01000094.1, read as the reverse complement.
TCTCGAAGGTCACCTCTATCTTCACCTCGCCGCGAGCAGCAACGCGAAAGCCGGAGAACTCGAACTCGCCCAGGTACTCGTTTTCCTCCTCGCGATTCGATTCCCCCTGGAAGATGCGAATACGCACGCGCTCCTGGTTGTCGCGGGAGGTGGTGAAGGTACGGGTACGGTCGATGGGAACCGGGGTGTTGCGGGAGATGATCTGTTCGGTGAAGCCACCCACCGTGGCCAGGCGCAGGCTCAGCGGGGTGACGTCGAGCAGAAAGGCCTCGGCCGAGGAGTCTACCAGGGCATAGGCCTGGATGGCGGCGCCCAGGGCCACCACTTCGTCGGGGTCGATGCCGATCATGGGTTGCTTGCCGAAGTAATGCTCCACCGACTGGCGCACCAGCGGCAGGCGGGTGGGCCCTCCCACCAGGATCACCCCGTCGAGATCGTGCACGGTGAGCCCACCCAGTTGCAGGGCCTCGTCGCAGACCTTGAAGGAGCGCTGGACGAGATCCATGGTCAACCGGGTGAAGGTCTTGTCGTCTATTACCGTGTCCAGGTCCAGCGTGGAACCATCGGCAGCGGTGTAGAGTTGGGGAATGTGCACCTTGACCGAGTTTTTCTGGCTGAAAGCCTTCTTGGTCTCCTCGGCCACGTCGCGCAGTCGCTGCAGGGCGGTGAGATCCTTGCGGACGTTGATCTTGGTCTGCTTCTGGAACAGGTCGGCGAAGTAGTCCAGCAGGCGCATGTCGATGTCATCGCCGCCCAGATAGGTGTCACCCGCGGTGGCCAGCACCTCGAAGGTGTCATGGCCGATCTCCAGCACCGAGATGTCGAAGGTGCCGCCACCCAGGTCGTAGACGGCTACCCGCTCGTTGAGATGCTTGCCGAAGCCGTAGGCCAGGGCGGCAGCGGTGGGCTCGTTGATGATGCGCAAGACCTCCAGGCCGGCGATGCGGCCGGCATCGGAGGTGGCCTGGCGCTGGTTGTCATTGAAGTAGGCGGGTACGGTAATTACCGCCCGGGAGACTTCCTGGCCCAGGTAGTTCTCGGCAATCTCCTTCATCTCCTTGAGCACCAGGGCCGAGACCTGGGGCAGGCTGAGCACCTCTCCCAGCACCTTGATGCGCACGCCGTTGTTGGGCCCCTCGACGATCTCGTAGGGCATGACGGCCTTGGCCTTCTTGACCTCGGGAGAGAAGATGTAGCGACCGATCAAGCGCTTGGCCGAGTAGATGGTCTGGCGCGGGTGAGTGAGGATGCGCCGCTTGGCGTCGTTGCCCACCTGTACCCGGCCGTCTTCCATGAACGAGACCACCGAAGCCTGGGTGCGCTCTCCCCACTCGTTGGGAATGACCGTGGGCTGGCCGTTTTCCACCACGGCCACGCAGGAATAGGAAGTACCCAGGTCTATGCCAACCACCGGATCGTTTTCGTCCATGGTTTCGTCCTTCCCTGGTTGCCAATCGCCTTCGAGTCGGCGAGTTTAGGCAGCCACCGGGAGCCTGTCAACACCACCCGTCATAGTTTCATACCAGCCAGTATCCGCCGGGGTAACCATCCCCTAGCCGCCCCCCGCCGGCAGGGCCAGCCAAACCTGGTCTTCCGGACCCAGGGGAGTGGCCATTCCCTGGAGACGGCCTATGGCCACCCCGTTGACCAGGACGGTGGCGTGCAGCCCGGCGGGCCAGTCGTTTTCTCCCACCCGCTTCCTTACTTCCTGCAGCAGGCTGCCCACGTCGGGCGCATCCAGGCGCAGGCTGTCCTGGCCCAGCTTGCGGGCCAGTGCCACCGGCGGTACGAACAAGGCCATGGCGTTCCTCCCGGGTTCAGGTGTCGACAGCCAGCCGCTTCAGGGTTCGGGTGGTGGGGCGTCCCTGTTCGTCCCAGCCGCGCAAGCGGTAGTAGGCCCCGAGCATGTCGCCCAGGGGCACCCCCCGTTCCCGGCCGGCAAAGGTGGGCTCGTCCAGCAGGCGTCGCGGCAGGCGATCGAGCTTGTGGTCGAGACCCTCGCGCAGGTTGTAGACCCGTTCCAGGTTGAATACCCGCTCGCCGATCTCCGCCAACCCGCCCATGCCGATGTCCCGGCCGGTGGCGGCCGACAGCAGCTTCTCGAACCACATCACCTTCATCTTGCTGCGGGAGCGCAGGGCCAGGCGCAGCAGCGGCGCCGATCTTTCCATGGCCCCCATGATCAACTTGTAGGTCCGGCTGTTGGGATCCATGCGGTACACGGCCGCCGGCAGGGTGGCATAGGCAGAGAAGTAACACATCACCAGCGATGACACCGCGGCGTTGGTATTCTGCTGCAGCACCACCAGCTCCGGCTTGGCCCGGGTGCCGTGCGGGTTGACAGATACCGGGCCGGTGGCCTCCAGGAACATGGTGCTGCCGCGGATGTGGCAGCCGCCACGGTTGGAAGTGGCATATTCCAGGCCCTGGCCGAAGCAACCCCGCGGATCGTAGGCCGGCAGTTCCAGGCCCTTGACCTGGATGGCGAATTCCTCTCCGCCGTAGCGCTCGGCCAGGCGCCGGGTTCCCTCGGCCAGTTCGTCGCCCGCTCCCCGGCGCCGGGCGATGTCGTTGATCATGGACCGGTAGGCATCCACCCGACCCCAGGCCAGCGAGGACTCGAACAGGCCCCGCTCGCTCAGCTCGGTGGCAAATCCCAGCGTGCCCCCGCAGGAGATGGTATCCAGGCCCAGGTCGTCGCAAAGCTGTCCCAGTTCGACGACGTCTTCCAGGGAGAAGATACCCAGGTTGTTGCCCAGCAGGCCGATGGTCTCGAACTCGGGACCCTTGCCCTCCCGGCCGCGCACCTTGACGTGGCGGCCGCAGCGGATGGGACAGGACAGGCAGCCGTCACGCTTGACCAGCAACTCGTCGCGCAGGCGTTCCCCGGCCAGCTTGACCGACTGCAGGTCCCGGCCGGCCTGGAAATTTCGGGTGGGCAGGATGTTGCG
>QMME01000093.1 GCA_003647095.1 Deltaproteobacteria bacterium | reverse complement strand
GCTTGCCGGACCAGCCACAACACCAGGGACAACATCACCGGGCCCACCAGGTAGGCACGCTGTGCCGACCACATCCAGCTACCTACCGCCAGGGCCAGGAAAAACAGCAGCGGCAACAACGGTGAGCCGACCCGGTCCATGCCGGCAAGCAGGTGCCAGAACAGCAATACCGCAACCGCCAGCAGCGTCGCGCTCAGCAAAGTCGGTGCCCAACCGCCCAGCAACGGCTCCAGCAAGGCCAGTAGCCCTCCGAATCCCCACTCGTGGCAACTCCAGGCGCTGCTGGCCGTGAAACTGAAAGGATCTGAGGAGGGAAAACCATGTTCCAGTATCCAGCGTCCCTGGGCGATGTTGAAGAATACGTCGAAGCTGGCCAGCGGGCGCAGCGCCGCCGGCAGCGCCACCAGCAACGCCGCCAGCACCCCGCAGGAGGGCACCAGGCGAACTGTCATGGTATTACCCGGCCTGTCCGGCGCTACTGCTGGCAAGCGACCTCCCCGTGACAGAAGTCTACCCCACGCCTTCGTCGTTGCCCGTCACCAAAGCAAAGAGGGCAACCCCGCGGGCTGCCCTCTTGCTGACATCTCGGCGTATTGCTTGTGTTACTCGTTGGGTTCGTTTTCGGTGGCGAACTTCTTCAGGTTCTTGTGGTCGAACAGCTTCTTGTTGGCGGTCACCGCCTTGGACTCGACGTTCTCCTTGCCGGCCAGTGCATTGGCCGAGGTGGCGAACAGGTCGCGGATGTTGTCGCCGAACAGGCCCACCACGCCGATGGCGGCGATGGCGATCAGCGCCACGATGATGATGTACTCGGTCATGCCCTGACCTCTACGTCCTCTCAGTTTGCGAAGCATTGCTTCCTCCTTTCCTTTTACATCGTCGGTTGAAAGAACCGTTTTGCTCTCGTCAGCCTACTCTACATGTGTAACCGCAATCCGCCCGGCAATCAATCGGTCAAGTGGCGGATAGGGAGTCACCTGCTTGATATTACTACATAATCTCCGTCAAAAAACCGCCTTCCGGGCCCAGGCGAACAGTCCCCAGCAGCCGGCGACCAGCGACACAACGCCCCCGGCCAGGAAAGGGGGCAGGAACCCCGACAGGCAGGCCACGGCATCGGGCCACAGGGAAGAGGACGGCACCGACCAGGCGTGTCCCAGCAGCACCGTCCAGCCGGTCACCCAGCTGGCCACCGACCAGGCCTGTTGCGGCAACACGTCGGGAAGATGCTGTGCCGACAGCAACAGGCCGGGCAACTGCACCAGCAATCCCGCCACCGCCAGCCCCAGCGCCAGCGCCCGCCGCCACCGGCCCTGCTGCCAGACCAGGGCCACCGGTACCAGCAGCAGCGCTATCACCGGCACCAGCCGGCGCGGGCCATAGGACATGCGTCCGTTCCAGTCCCACCAGAACGAGTAAAGCAACCAGTGGGCGGTTGCCAGGGCCAGGATCAACAGCAGCAGGGCCCGCTGGCTGCGCCACAGCGGGCGCAGGGCCCAGGCCAGCACCACTACCACCGGCAGGTACCACACCAGGCCGTTGTTGGGACTCAACAACAACCCGGCGAAGGCCGAGGGAAAGACGCGCCACGACCAGCCTCCCAGTTGCAGCGAGCAGGCCGGCGGCGCCAGGGAACCGAAGCGCAGCAGGTTCCAACCCGCCAGCAGCAGCAAGGCCATCCCCAGGGGCAGGCTGAAGCCGAGCAGTTGGCCCAGCAGTTTTCGCCACCCGAGCGGGCCGCGGACAGAGAGCATCGCTGCGGTAAACACCACCGCCATCACCAGGCAGTCGGGCCTTACCAGCACCGCCCCGGCCAGCCAGGCACCGACGACCAGGGCATCGGCCGGCCGCCGCCGCCGCAACCACTGCACCCAGGCCAGCGTCGCCCCCAGCAACAACAGGGCCACCAGTGGCTGGGTCCAACCGCTGCCGGCGTAGACCGCCAGGGGGGAAGCCAGCATCAGCACCAGGGAGGAAAACAGCAGCGCCCCCGCCGACAGTCCCAGCACCAGCAGCAAGCGGGCAAGCAACAGCACCACCCCGGCGCCACAGAGCGGGTCGAGCAGGGCAAAGGCCCAGGCCCGGGGATCGCGGTTTATCTTCCTGAACAGGCGAATGCGCTCGACCGCGGGCAGTTCCTCGAAGGCCCGTTGCATGTCCTGGCCGAGCCTGTCGGCCCCGGCAGTACCGTTCCGGGGCGCCAGCAACGAGCCGGCCGCCACCAGCGGCAAGGCCGCCAGCGCCATTCCCGGGCCCAGGCTGGAATAGCTGGCACCATCGTCGCCGCGGGCCACCAGGCCGCAGGTCTCCTCTCCGCCCCCGCTGAACGACAGCGCCACGCCTCCCCGCTCCACCAGTCCGCGCGCCGTATCCAGGTGCACCAGGGCATCGCCTACCTGGATACCCCGGCTGGTGAGCAGAAACACCCCCAGCGCCAGGCAGAACAGCGCCCATCCCGGCGGTGGCGGTATTTCGCTTGCGCCGTCGGAAACCGTCACCCGGGCAGGATAGCCGGGAGCAAGCAGGCGGTCAAACCGCCGGGCACCCCGGCAATCATACAGATTTCGCTTGACAGGTGGTCGAGAGATGGGTCAAAACCCGCACGTCCGCCGATTGACTCCAACGTCAACACACGGGAGCGGCATCCAGATGGGCAGGAAGACAAACGGTAACAACAGGAAGAAGTCGAAGAACTCGGTGGAGAAGAAAAAACTCATCATCCGTGCGGCCACCGAGGTCTTCGCCGGCAAGGGGTTTCATTCCTGTCGCATCTCCGACATCGCCTCGCGGGCGGGAGTCGCCTACGGGTTGGTCTACCACTACTTCGAGAACAAGGAAGAGATCCTCAACACCATCTTCGACAAGAACTGGGGTCTGCTCAACAGCCTTCTCGAAGACCTGGCCGGGCGGGACATTCCCCTGCGGCAGAAGATGACCGAGCTGGCCTCGCTGATCCTCGATGCCTACCGCATGGTACCGGAGCTGATTCACGTGATGGTGATCGAGATCGCCCGCTCCTCGCGGCAGCTGAGCCGGCCACGCCTCGACCAGTACGTACGTTCCCTGGAGCAGCTGGGCAGCATCCTGGCCCATCACCAGCGGCAAGGCGAGATCCGCGCCGATCTCGACTGCCGCCTGCTGGCCTACCAGTTCTTCGGGGCCCTGGAGCTGGTGCTCACCGGCTACCTGCTGCACATGCTGCCGGGCAACGACCGCGACTTCGAAGCCATCAAGAAGCAAGTGATCGATGTCTTCCTGGCCGGGGTGGCCTGAGAACTTCACCCGCCTAACCTGCTCCCTCCCTCGCCTGCCTAGAACCTCTGGTTGTTGCCCACGGTGGTGCGTCCCAGCCAGCCCAGGTCGAGCATGACGAATACGTCCGGCCAGGTCTGGGCGCGGATCTTGCGTACCGTGAGCGCGAATCCCCAGCAGCGGCAGGGCGAGTCGTACATGATGCCCCCGCTCAACCAGGCGTAGTTCTCCACGCCGAGGTCCACCAGCCCGCCGCCCGACAGCCGCCAACCCCATCCCAGGCGCAACGACAGCTGCGCCTGCAGGGCATGCACCGTCTCGCCCAGGGCGGCCAGCAGGGTATGGCGGGGAGCCAGCGGCAGGTCCAGCTGCTGGTGCACGCGATCGGCCGCCGGCAAGGGCCGGCCCGCTTCGTCGGCGCGGGCGGGCAGGTACAGGTAGTCCACCGACAGGCGCAGCGTCCGTCCCAGCCGCACCCAGCCGCTGAACTCCAGGTCGGCCAGCTCGGGTTCGCCGCCGGTCAGCTGCACCAGGGTGCGCAGGCCGGCGGGCTCGCTGTCCAGTTCCAGGCTGGCACCCAGCGGTCCCGGCCCGGGTGCGCGCAGGTCGAACCCGGCAAACAGCTCCAGCCGCAGCCCCGGTCCACCCGGGCGGTAGAGGCGGTTGGCCAGCCCCAGCAGCAGCTGCTGGGCGTCGCCGAGCAGGCGATCCTGGACATCCAGGTAGGCCCGCGCCCCGCCGCTGGCCAGGCCCTGCCAGGCGCCGGCCAGCTCCAGCCGGGGTGTGAACCGGTGCCGCCAGTTGCCGCCCGGCAACTGGCGCTCGAAATCGCTCCAGGCCAGCAGCCGCCCCAGCGACACCCCCCGGGTCGATACTGCCGGAGCCCCGGGCCCGTGCGGCAGGTACAGCAGCTGCCGGTGGCGCAGCTCAAGCTCCAGGCCCAGCGGCCCCGGGAAGTAGCGTCCCCGCAGGTGCGGCTCCAGCAACAGGCGCAGCGCCCGACGCAGTTCGCCGTCGTCGAGCCGGACGTTTCCCTCAGGGCCGGGCGTATCGTCGGCGGAGCGATCGTCTGTGTCCGCCCCCGGCCAGGACGGTTCCCGGTCGTTCGGCACCCCGTCCGTGCCCCAGTCCCGCCAGGCGGCGCCCACGGACGACAGGTTGGCCACCTCCAACCAACCACCCACTTCGAGCGGCCCGCCGCCGGGACGCCAGCCGGGCGCGTGCAGGGAAAACGCCCCCAGGCGCTGGATGGTGTCCTCGGGCAGTCCTTGTTCCACCGGGCGGGTACGCTCGCCGACCAGGTCCACCCCCCCGAAACGCATGTCCTGCCGGTAGACGGCATCGGCTTCCAGCAGCCAGCCGTCATGACGCCACTCGAAGACAGTGGCCGACACGGCGGCGTCGGCGGCCCGGCCGGTCATCTCGGAAATGAAATCGTTGTTGATGTCGGAGTCGGAATACAGGCGCAGGCTGGTGAGCCAGCCGGCCCGCCGGCTGCGCCAGTAACCGTCCAGCTCGACACTGCCGCGCCGCCGCAGGGAAGTGCGCCTTTCGTCGGCGGCAACCTTGTCGTCCTCCAGGTACCAGGCCCGGGCCACCAGGCCGCTGCCGGCCGAGGGCCGGGCACGCAGTTCCAGGGCGGGGCGAAAACCCCGCTCCTGGAACCAGTCGAAGCCGACGGTCATGTCCGCCGAACGTCCCAGGGTGACGAACAGGTCCTCGCCGGCCACCACCCCGTCGCGACCGGAGTAATTGATGCGGGGAAACAGCAGGCCGCTGCGGCGTTCGCTCAGCGGCAGGTAAAGCAGCGGCAGGCCGAACACCGGCACTCCCTTGAGCCGCAACAGCGGCCAGGTCAACCAGGCACCCTGTCGTGGCTCCACCTGGGCCCGGCAGGCCTGCAGTTCCCAGGAAGGCGCCTCGTCGCCACCACAGTCACAGGTGGTCAAGCGCGCCCCTTCGATGTGGTAGCGCCGCTGCCGGTAGCGCAGGCGACTGCCGCTGATGGTCAACTCGTTGCGACCACTCTGCTGCAAGTGCCGGCGCTCCAGCGGCTCCGGCCAGCCGGGAGGCAGCGGCCGGCCCTTGACCAGCACGCGGGCCCCCTGCACCAGTGCCCGGGCCAGGCGCTCGTCCAGCTCCAGGCGCTCGGCCAGCAACACCGCCCGGCCCTCCACCAGGCGCACGTTCCCTCCAGCCACCACCCGGCGGCTGGGGGGATTTATCTCCAGCCAGTCGGCCCGCAGCGTCATCCCGGGACCGTCCACGCGCACGTTGCCCTCGAGCAAAAGCGATCCGCCCTGGCGGGTCCACAAGTCATCCGCCGCCATCTTCCAGGTGCCGCCGTGTCGTTCTGGCCAGGAAAATCCCGCCCAGGGCCGCGCCGGACGCGGCCCGGCCGCCGCCGGCGGCGCCAGCAGTGCCGCCAGCAGTGCCGCAACCACCGGCGCGAGACATGGTTTCATGAAAGGGCTGCCGCGGGCGGACAAACGGCCGTGTCGTCGGGTCTACTTGGGCCTCTGGAAGCTCACGTAGACGATGTTGTCTTCCTGGGTAGCCTGGTAGGGAACCCGCTTGCTCAGCTCGATCTCGATTCGCACCGTCGAATTCACACCCTGCTGTTGCCGGGGCGTGATCATGGAGACCGCGGAATCGAAGAAGTGGGTGTCGAGAAAGCGCCTGTTGTTGCGCAGGGGAATGGTGGTATTCTCCAACTCCAGCACCACCAGGCGATCTCCTTCCTCTGTCAGGTGGAACTTGACCGGGGCATTGGTCTTGACAAACACCCGCGAGGCGTCCGCCGTCTGCTGGAAGCCCACCCAGGTCATGCGCCGCAGGGCATAGTCGATCTCCACCCGCTCCTCGGCGGGAGGAGGAGGCGGCGGCTCCGCGGCCAGCGGCTGTTCGACCGGCTGTTCGACCGGTTGTTCCTCGGTTACCGGAGGAGGAGGCGGCGGCGGCAGATCGGCGGCTTCCTCGACCGGCGGCGCCGACTCGGCCGGTTCTTCCACTACCTCCACGGGAACCTCTTCGACCTCCTCCACTTCGTCTCCGCCTTCTTCATCTGCCGGCGGTTGCTCTTCCTGCTGGGCCAGCAACCTTTGCCGTCCGGTGTTGCCGGTCTTCTCCGCGGCCGGGTAGACCGCGGCCACCATGACCGGTTGCGGCCGCGACGGGCTGGGCTCGGCCTGGCTACCGTCGCTGGGCTCGGCCTCGCCAGCGGGCGCATCGGTCTCCGCCGCCTGTCCGCTCACGGCCCCCGGCTCGGGCAGGGCCGCCGCGGTCACCCCTACCGGCGCCGGCGGTGCCCGCAGACCGGAACCGGGGCTGGTATCCCGGGCCACGGCCACCCGGGCCGGTTCGCCGTCGGCGTTCGGTTCACCCGCTACCGAGCCAACCACGGCGACCGCCGCCGGCTGGGACAGCTCGTCGGCCAGGGCCAGGTCACGCCCCTCGCCGACACCGGTGGACCCGGTGGGGGCCAGGGGCACGCCGGCCGAGACCAGCAGGCCACCTTCTCCACGGGTCAGGTAGACCAGCAACATTCCCCCGTTCACCGCCACCCGGTACTCCGCTTCCTGCCGCAGCTGGATGATCACCCGGGAGATGCCACCCGCGTTGTGGCCCACCTGGCGAGCGGACACGGCATCGACCAGCTGGCCGTCACCGTCTATGGCGGCAGGAATCCCCTGCAGGCGCGCCTCGGCCACGTCGACGATGATGCGGCGCGGATTGTCCTGCTTGAAGGTGGTGAAGTTGGGCGCCCGCTGGCCGGCGATCTCCACCACGGTGGCCGCACCCTGCCGATGCACACGAATGGAGTTGATCAGGTTCAGGGAACTGGCCAGGCAAAGGCTTGCCCACGCCAGCACCAGGCCACCAGCAATCAGCTTTATCTTTCTACCCATGAGGCGACCTCCCGCTGCCCCGACGACGCCGGCAGACCGGGCAAGCCGGAGCGGCGCGGTGGGAAATATTCGCAAAAACGCTATCATGTATTGCGGCCGGGAACAAGTTTTCTCCTGCGAAATTATCTTAAATTAAGCAAATTTTATATAAATTAAAACGCACACCAGGTCAAGAAAACTACCATTTCTGCTCCATCAGCCATCTCCTGGCCTCCGCCGCGACAGTGAGGGAACCACAGACCAGCACCCGCCCGGCCCCTTCCCGCCGCAGCTGCTGCAGCGCCGCCGATATCGATTCGTGAGCCCGCGCCGGGCGCCTCAGGTAAGCGAGCAACTGCCCCGCCTGGCGGCCCCGGGCATCGGCCGGGGTGGCCAGTTCGAAGCGCGAGGCCAGGGTCTCCAGCCGGCGCAACATGGGTGCCGCGTTCTTCTCTCCCAGCACTCCGAAAACCACCGGCACGGGACGGGGACCGAACACCTCAGTGAAGGTGCGCACCAGCATGTCCACGCCATGCGGGTTGTGCGCCCCATCCACCACCCAGCCCCCCTCCGGACCCAGGCGCTCGAAGCGTGCCGGCCAGCTGGTCGCCGCCAGTCCCCGCCGGATCTGCTCGACGCGGGGATGCCACAGGGCCCCCCGGGAGAACACCAGGGCGGCCAGGGCACAGGCGGCGTTGTCGAGCTGGTGCCGGCCGCACAGTCCCAGCTCCAACGGCCCCACCTCGAGTTGCCCGACCTTTATCCGCGCCCGGCGCCAGTCGCCGCTGCAGGAAAAATCCTCACCCAGCCGGTGCAACGGTGCCCCGCGCTCCCGCGCCTGCCGCTCGATCACCGCCGCCGCGGGAGGAAACTGGCGCCCGCTGACCACCGGTATGCCTTCCTTGATGATACCGGCCTTCTCCCCCGCCACCTGCTCCAGGGTGTCGCCCAGCCACTCGGTGTGCTCCAGCGACACCGGGGTTATCACCGACACCACCGGCATGAAAACGTTGGTGGCATCCAGGCGGCCGCCCATGCCGCATTCCATCACCGCCACCTCCACGCCGGCCCGGGCAAAGATCTCCGTGGCCATGATGGTGGTGCACTCGAAGAAGGTCAAGCGGCAGAACCGGCTGGCCGCCCCGCGCAACCGGTACCAGCTGCCAGCGGCCATCTTGCCGGTCAGCCCTTCCCGTTCCACCCAGGTGGAGATCTCGACCGGGTCGAGCTCCAGGCCCCCGGCCAGCAGGCGCTCGAATGCCGCCACCACCTGCTCGTCGGCCACCGGGCGGCCGTCCACCCGGAAGCGTTCCCGGTAGTGTTCCAGGTGGGGCGAGGTGTACAGGCCCACTCGCCGTCCCGCGGCCCGCAGCAGTTCGGCCACGAAGGCCGCCGTGGAGCCCTTGCCGTTGGAGCCGGCGATGTGCACCACCGCGAAGGAGTCCTGGGGCCGGCCCAGCTGCTCGAGCACCAGGCGGGTGTTCTCCAGGCCAAAGCGAATGCCCCGGGGCTTGAGCGAGTACAGAAAGGCGGTGACCTGCGCGATATCCATGCTCAGATCCGGATCCGCTCCCCCTGCCGCAGCAGGCGCAGCCGGGAATCGGCCAGCGCCTTCACCTGGCGCCCGATCTCCGCCACGCACTCGGGCTTGAGGTGGTAGAGCAAGATGGGCACGTCCACCCCGTTGAGCTTGGCCAGCTCCCGGGCCAGGGTCCGCGGGGTGAGGTGCCCGGCGGCGTCGGCCACCATCTGCAGGGAGTTGGGAAACTTCACCTCCACCAGCAGCAGGCGCAGGTCACGCAGGCGATTGACCACCCGCCACAGCTCATCGTTGGGCCCGGTATCGCCGCTGTAGACGAAGCTGCCGGCCGTATCGCGCACCACGAAAGCCATCGACTCCACGGGGTGGACCACGGGCACCGCCTTGACCCGCAGGTGTCCCAGCCGGAACCAGCGTCCGCTGGCGAAGGGCGCCTCGCGCAGCACCGGTTGCTCGGGGCTGGGGAGCAGGAAGAAATCGGGCCAGAGGCGGTTGTTGAACAGGTTGCGGCGCAGCACCTGCAGGGTTTGCCGGGTGGCATGTATGGCCACCGGCCGCCGGCGCTTGCCGATGATCAGGTCGGCGAAGCAGGGCAGGTCCTTGACATGGTCGCAGTGCGAGTGGCTCAACAGGACGTGCTCGATGCGCAGTTGCCGCTGCAGCGACAGGCGGGCGCCGAAGGAGCCGGCGTCGAGGACGACGCTGCCGTCGATGAGCAGCGACGGGGTGTAGCGACCCCGTACCTCGCCGCCGTAACACCCCAGTACTTCCAGTTCCATGTCGCCACCCCGGGACTGCCGGGCGCCGCCCTGGCGCGCAGTCGTCAGATGTCGCCGAACTTCTCCTTCATCTCCAGGAATTCCAGGAACTCGCGCAGGCGATTGACATCGTGAATCAGCAATCCCTGCTCGTGCTCCCGCACCAGCCGGGCCTTGAGCAGCTTGGACAACACTTCCTCCACCTGGTGCTGATCGAGTCCAATCTTTCCGGCCAGGTTGGCGGCGTCCATCTCCACCAGGGTTCCCCCGGCCACCGCCTTGCCCTTGCTGGCCATGTGGGTGAGGAAGTGCACCACCCGGCTGTTATGGTCCCGCAGCATGAGATTTTCGATCTGCTCGTCGGCTTCCTGCAGGCGCTGCGCCAGGATCTTGATCATGCGCACGGCGATCTCGGAGTTGGAGCGAATCATGGTGTCGAAGGTCTTGGGGCCGATGACCAGCAAGCGGGCATCTTCCACCACCACGGCGCTGGCCGAACGCGGCTTCTGGTTGATGATGGCCATCTCCCCGAAGAAGGCCCCCGGCCCCAGGGTGACCAGCACCTTCTCCACGCCGCGAACTTCCTTGGTGATGTTGACCTTGCCGGACTGAATGACGTACATCTCGTTGCCCACGTCGCCTTCCCGGAAGACGACGGTGCCCGCGGGAAACCCGCGTCCGAAGCGTTCGAACAGGCGTTCGTTTTCGTTGCTCATGATCACGCTCCCAGGGGCAGCCGCCGGCAGCCGCCGGCGGCCACTGGCGTAGTACCGATAGTACTAGATAACCTCGCCGGCCGCATCCTGTAAAGTCTTTTACCCATGTTGCTTGCTCCCGGCCGTCTTGCCCCGGTGGGGACGGTCGGCCTAGCGGCGGTGCCGTCCACGGCTCCGGCCCCCGGCCCCCAGCGAACCACCCGCCGGGGCGCGGCCGCCGCCCCGGCGCAGGGGCGGCAACCTCTCCCGTCGCCCGGTGACTTCGCCGGCCCGGTAGGCATCCAGGAAGGCCCGCACCACGCCGCCGTCGAACTGGCTGCCCGCGCAGCGACGGATCTCGTTGATGGCCACCCGGGCCGGCAGGCCGCGCCGGTAGGGACGGTCGGAGGTCATGGCATCGTAGGTGTCGGCCACGGCGATGATGCGCGCCGCCAGGGGGATGCGCTGGCCCCGCAGGCCATCCGGGTAGCCCCGCCCGTCCACGCGCTCGTGGTGGGCACGAATGCCGGGACGGATGGCGGCCAACTGCTCCACCGCCGCCAGCATGCTCTCTCCCAGCTGGGGATGGCGCATCATCTGCGCGAACTCCTCGGCGTCGAGCTTTCCGGGCTTGCGCAGCACCCGGTCATCGACTCCCAGCTTGCCGATGTCGTGCAGGATGGCGGTAATGCGCAGGTTCTCCAGTTGTTGTTCGTCCATGCCCAGCAGGCGGCCCACCTGCAAGGAGTAGCGGGTTACCCGGCGGCTGTGGCCGCCGGTGTAGGCATCGCGCAACTCGATGGCGCTGGCCAGGGCCTGGCAGCTCTCCAGGAAGGTCTGTTGCAGGCGATCGTAGAGTCCGGCGTTTTCCATGGCCACCGCCACCTGTCCGGCCAGCAGTTCCAGCGCCCGGCGATCGTCCGAGTCGAAATGCCCCTGGCGCTTGTTCAGGGCCTGGATGGCTCCCACGGTGCGACCGCGGTTGCGCACGGGCACGCATACCAGGTTGCGGGTGGTCGCTCCCGAGCGCCGGTCCACGCGCCGGCTCCAGCGGGGATCGGCCCGGACATCGTTGACCACCACCGAGCGGCCGTGGCTGACCACCCAGCCGGCCAGGCCCTCGCCCGGCTTCAGTGATATCGACTTCAGGCGCTCGGCCCGTTTTCCCAGGGCCACTTCGAAGTAGAGCCGCTCGCGCCTTGGACCCAGCAGGATGAGCGAACCGGCCTCGGCATCGACCAGTTGCTTGGCCGCCTCGATGGTGCGCCGGCGCACCTCGGCCGCGTCCAGGGTGGAGTTGATCAACTGCCCCACCTGGTTGAGCAACTGCAGGCGGGCGTTGCTGCGCCGGGCCTGTTGCCACAGCCGCAGGTTCTCGACCATGGCTCCCAGCGAGGCCGTCAAGGCCTGCAACTGGCGCAGGTCCTTCTCGTCGAAGCCGGGATGGGTGCGCTTGTTGAGTAGTTCCAGCACCCCCAGGACCTGCCCCCGCCCGGCGCGAATGGGAACCGCCAGGATGTCGCGGGTGGCAAAACCCACCTCCCGGGCCAACGTCGACTTCCAGCGGGGATCCCGGCGGGCATCGCGCACCAACTGGGCCCGACCATGCCTGGCCACCCAGCCGGCGATGCCCTCGCCGGCCGGCAAGGTACGCCCCTCCAGCTTGCCCCGGGCCGGCCCCTCGACCACCGCGAAGGACAGGTCGCCGCTTTCCGGGTCCACCATGAAGAAAGTCCCGGCATCGGTGGCGAATACCCGGACCGCCCGCCGCAGCAGCCGGCGCAGCACCACCGGCAGCTTCTCGCCGCGGGCGCTGGCCGTGGCCAGCACGCCGTGCAGGTC
>QMME01000092.1 GCA_003647095.1 Deltaproteobacteria bacterium | reverse complement strand
TCATCCATCTCCTCGGCCTCGGCCATCTCGTCGAGCAGCATGGCCCCCTCGACCACCGGCGGGGCCACGGCCGCCTCCCGCTCCACCTCCACCACCGGCCGCTGGCGGTAGCGCGCGCTGTAGAGATCGTGCACGAAGGAGATGGGCAGGCCGGAGACCAGCGACAGGGAGATGTCGTGCCAGTCGTCCTCGGTGGTGTTGTCGACGATGGCCCAGCCCTGCAGCAGGGGCCGCTGCCCGCCGGCCGGCAGCACCACCCGGTAGGAGGTCTTCCACACCGGCGCCTCCACCACGTAGCCCAGCTGCACCTGGCGCTCGCCCTCGCCCCGGCACTGGATGCGCAGCAGCTTGCGATCGCGGTGCAGGCCGGCGAAGTGGGCCTGCAGCAGGCGGTCGAGGTCGCGCCGCACCGCCCCGTCGAGCAGCCGGGCGCCGGAGATCTCGTCGAGCGGCAGGCGCAGCAGCCGCCCCTCGGCGGCCAGCAGCACCAGCTGGTGACTGGTGGTCTTGGCGCCGTCGTGCAGCCGCTCCCAGGTCTCGGTGCCCACGATGTGGCCCTGCACCAGCCGGCCGGAATGCTCCACCTCCAGGCGCGCGCCCTTGAGACCGTCGAGGAAGGCGGTGAAGGCCCGGCCCTGGGGAATGTCGATGTTGAGCTCCTCCAGGCGCTTTTCACCGGGCTCCTCGGCGTCGTAGCTCAGCGCCCCGAAGGTGCCCCCGGACAGGTCCAGGGTGATCAGGCTCTTGAGCACGTCGTTCATCTGCCCGGCCTTGAAGCCCAGCTCGATCTCCTGGTCTCCCCGCACCCGGCCGCGCCGCTCGAAGTAACCCACCCCGTGCTTGAACAGCACCACCCTGGTAATCTCTGGCATGGCGTCCTCCTCGGGCCGTGCTCGGCCCCGGTCGTTGCGGGAAGCACCGGGCGGCGATTGTAGCCCGAACGGCGACTGCAGGGGAAGGGGAAAGAGTGCAGGCCGCGCGCCGGCCTCACCCCCGCGCGCCGACCTCACCCCCGCGCGCCGGCCTCACCCCCGCGCGCCGGCCTCACCCCCGCGCGCCGACCTCACCCCCGCGCGGTTCTCAGCTTAACTGCCTGCCCCTCTCCAATGTGGAGAGGGGCACCGGGGTGCGGGGTGGATCCCGCTGGTTGCCCCCACCCGGTCGGCCTGGCTGCCCCCCGGCCGGTCGGCCTGGCTGCCCCCCACCCGGTCGGCCTGCGGCCGACCACCCTCCCCCACGGGCTTGATTGAGTCCGCGGTACGGACCCCCGGGGGGAGGGAGGATAGGAAGGATCTGGGGGACTCCCGGGGGGAGGGGATGAGGATGGGGAAGGATCTGGGGGGCAGGGGGGGCGCGGAGACGGGCGGGGCTACAACTCCGACTCTGTTATGCCGGCGATTTTCATCAGGTGTTTGAGCAGGCCGAGCTTCAAGGGGCGGTTTCCGTGGATGGGGATGGAAATCCTGGCGGGGTTGTCGGACCTGGCATAGATGTGATGGCTGCCCTGTACCCGCCTCAATTCCCAGCCCTTCTTCTCGATGAGTCTTGCAAGTTCCTGCCCCGATATCGTCTTCAAACGGCAATCTCCATGATGCGGTCCTTTTTGGACAGCTTGGTGTCCTTCAGATCCACCGCCAGGCATCCTTCGACGGCCTCGTAGAGATTCTCGAGCAGTTCGTCGAAAGTATCGCCCTGTGTTGCGCAACCGGGAATGGACGGAACCTCTGCCCAGTATCCGCCTTCCTCTGCCTCGTGAATGATTACCTTGAGTTTCATGGCCTCACCTCCACGTGAAACCGCGTACCCGAACAAGGCAATTATACATCCACGACGGCCATTCGATCAAAGAGAACCCTCTTCGGCCTCACCCCCGCGCGCCGACCTCACCCCCGCGCGGATCTCGACTACACCGGCAGCCCCTCTCCAATGTGGAGAGGGGCACCGGGGGGCGGGGTGGATCCCGCTGGTTGCCCCCCACCCGGTCGGCCTGCGGCCGACCACCCTCCCCCACGGGCTTGATTGAGTCCGCGGTACGGACCCCCGGGGGGAGGGATGATAGGAAGGATCTGGGGGACCCCCGGGGGGAGGGAGGATAGGAAGGATCTGGGGAGGTTGCGGAAGCCATGTTGACCCCCCTGGAACTTCGGGGATAGAATGCCAGGAGGAACTGGAGGTTGAGCATGTCGTTGGATTCCTCGGTAGAACTCGATCCCAGGGTGTGTAACGGAAGGCCGGTGATCCGGGGAACCCGGATTCCGGTAGCAGTCATCCTGGAGAGGATTGCCGCTGGAGAATCCTGGGACGCGCTGTTGGAATCATTTCCGGAACTGAAACGGGAAGACATCCAGGCTGCACTGTTGTACGCAAGAGCTGCGCTCGACAACGCCGAGATCAAGACCGCCATTGGCTGAAGCGAAGAGAATCTACCTCGACCAGATGCTGGGAATCGAGGTGTGCCGGCAACTGAAAGCGGTGGGTCATGATGTCGTTCGTGCCGCGGAGAGAGGCCAGGCTCGGGCCGATGACAAACAGATTCTCGAACGGGCGGTGGCAGAAAAGCGGATCCTGGTGACTCTCGACGATCACTTCGGAGATTGGGTCGTTCTTCCCCTGGGCTCGCATCATGGGGTTGTCAGACTAAAGGTCAACCCGGCCACTTCGCGGGGGATAATTGATCTGCTGCTGCCTTTTCTTGAACGTCACCCGGGCGCGTCTCTTGCCGATCGCCTGGTAATCTTGTCGCCAAACCGTGAAAAGTGGATCAAGACGGGCTGAAGAGCTGGCCATCCACCGACCGCCGCTTTCCGACCTCACCCCCGCGCGCCGGCCTCACCCCCGCGCGCCGACCTCACCCCCGCGCGCCGGCCTCACCCCCGCGCGGATCTCGACTACACCGGCAGCCCCTCTCCAATGTGGAGAGGGGCACCGGGGTGCGGGGTGGATCCCGCTGGTTGCCCCCCGGCCGGTCGGCCTGGCTGCCCCCCACCCGGTCGGCCTGCGGCCGACCACCCTCCCCCACGGGCTTGGATGCAACCGGGGTACGGACTCCCGGGGGGAGGGGATGAGGAAGAGAGGTGATCTGGGGAAACTGGAAATCCCCGTGCCGTCCGTGCTAGCGTTCCCGGACCATGGCGGGAAAGCAGGCAGCCACCGTGAGCGGCACCCCCGAGGTGTCGGTGATCATCCCGGTACACAACGAACGGCTCATCCTGGCCGACGCGGTCATGGGCCTGGCCTACCGGCTGCCCGACGTGACCGACTCCTTCGAGATCCTCCTGGCCGAAAACGGCTCCGACGACGGCACCCTGGACGAGGCCCGGCGCCTGGGCGGCAAGATGCCCTGGATCCGGGTGCTGCACGACGAGCAGCCCAACTACGGCCGGGCCCTGCGCCGGGGCATCATGGCCGCGCGCGGCCGCTTCTGCGTGTGCGACGAGATCGACCTGTGCGACATCGACTTCTACCGCTCCTCGCTGGGGCTGCTGCGGCCCGGGCGGGCGGACATGGTCATCGGTTCCAAGCTGGCCCCCGGGGCCCGCGACGAGCGGCCCCTGGTGCGGCGCCTGGCCACCCGGGTGCTGAGCGGCCTGCTGCGCCACGGGGCGGGACTGCGCGGCACCGATACCCACGGTCCCAAGGCCTTCCGCCGCCGGGCGGTGGCGCCCCTGGCCGAGGCCTGCCGGGTGGAGGAGAACCTGTTCGCCTCGGAACTGGTCATCCGCGCCGAGCGGGCCGGGCTCAAGATCGTCGAGCTGCCCCTGGTGCTGCGGGAGAAGCGCCGGCCCACCATCAACCTGGTGCGCCGGGTGCCGCGGGCGCTGTACAACATCGGCCGGCTGGTGTGGCTGTTCCGGGTGCAGGAGCCGCGGCGGGGGCGCGACCGGCAGCCATGATGCTGGCGCTCACCATAGACCTGGACCCGCTGTGGTGCTACCGGGCCATCTACGGCCTGCCCGCGGCGGAGCCGGCCGACGGCATCACCGCCACGGCTGCGGAGCGCTTCCGCCGGCTGGCGGCCGAGCTGGGAATGAGGGGCACGCTGTTTACGGTGGGCGCCACCCTGGACGACGAGGCGGCCGCCGCCTCCCTGGCCGCCGCCGCCGCGGCCGGGCACGAGATCGCCTGCCACAGCCACGAGCACCACTACGACCTTTCCCGCCGCCCGGAAGAAGAGATGGCCGACGACCTGCGCCGGGCCAACGAGGCCATCCAGCGGGCCTGCGGGAGCCGCCCGCGCGGCTTCCGCGCCCCCGGCTACCTGCTGGGAGAACGGCTGCTTCCGGTGTGCGAGCGGCTGGGCTTCGCCTACGACAGCTCGGTGCTGCCG
Source organism: Deltaproteobacteria bacterium (assembly GCA_003647095.1). Taxonomy (GTDB): domain Bacteria; phylum Myxococcota; class B64-G9; order B64-G9; family B64-G9; genus B64-G9. The sequence continues at coordinate 7,678 of QMME01000092.1, read as the reverse complement.
GCGCCCCTGTACCAGGGAGCGAAGGGCCTGGCCCGGCTGCTGCTGGGCGCGGCCGGGCGGCGGAGCGCCTCCCTGCCGGGCGATGCCCGCGAGGCCCTGGCCCCGGCCGCTCCCTACCGGCCCGACCCGCACGCTCCCTGGCGGCGGGGCGAGGGCCGGCTGCTGGAGCTTCCCATCTCCACCGTGCTGGGGGTGCCGCTCACCGGCGCGGTGCTGGCCCTGCTGGGCCCGTCGCGAACCGGCTGGCTGGCCGGGCTGCTGCGCCGCCGCCGCTTCGTGTGCCTGGAGCTGCACGGGCTGGATCTCATGGACATCGCCGCCGACGGGCTCGACCCGGGGCTGCGCCTGCAGCCGGACGCGCGCCTTCCCTGGCAGCGCAAGTACGAGGCGGTGCTCAACTTCTGCCGGCCCCTGCTCGACAGCCACCGCCCGGTCACCCTGGCCGGGGCGGCGCGCCTCCTGGCCGGGGAGGAGCCCGGAGAGGACGCGGCACCCGGATCGTAGGGCACGAGGCGCCCCGCCCCCGCCGCGCATCTCCGGGCAGATTCGCCTTTTCAGCACCCGCCGGCCCTGCTAGTATTCCCGGCGGCCGCGGGAGGAGACGGGAGCGAGAACCATGACGCAACGGGCAAGCAACGGAAACGACGACCAGCTGCTGGCGAAAATCGACCGCCTGCGCCGCGAGCGCCGGGCCGTCATCCTGGCCCACAACTACCAGCTGGGCGAGGTGCAACAGGTGGCCGACTTCTGCGGCGACTCGCTCGACCTCAGCCGCAAGGCCGCCGCCACCGACGCCGAGGTGATCGTCTTCTGCGGGGTGCACTTCATGGCCGAGACGGCGGCCATCCTCTCGCCGCAGAAGACGGTGCTGCTGCCCGACCCGCGCTCCGGCTGCCCCATGGCCGACATGGTCGACGCCGAGTCGCTGCGCCGGGCCCGGGCCGAGCACCCCGACGCCGTGGTGGTGACCTACGTCAACTCCACCGCCGCGGTGAAGGCGGAAAGCGACATCTGCTGCACCTCGGCCAACGCCGTGCAGGTGCTCGAAAGCATCGAGCCGGGCCGGCCGGTGCTGTTCGTGCCCGACCAGTACCTGGGCACCCACGCCGGCCGCCTGGCCGGGCGCGAGATCATCCCCTGGCCCGGCTACTGCCCCACCCACCGGCGCATCCGCGCCGCCGACGTCCAGCAGGCCCGCGCCGCCCATCCCTGCGCCGAGGTGCTGGTGCACCCGGAGTGCCGCCCCGAGGTGACCGAGCTGGCCGACGGGGTGCTGTCCACCGGGCAGATGATCCGCCGGGTGGCCCAGAGCGACGCCGACACCTTCATCATCGGCACCGAGCTGGGCATCATCCACCGCATGCGCGTGGAAAACCCCGGCAAGCATTTCGTGCCCGCCTCCGAGCAGGCCATCTGCCCCAACATGAAGTGGAACAACCTGGAGAAGATCGCCCGGGCGCTGGAGAGCAACGAGACGGTGGTGCGGGTGGAGCCGGAGATCGCCGCCCGGGCCCGGCGGGCGCTGGAACGCATGCTGGAAATAAAATAGTGCAAAGTGCACGGTGCAAAGTGCAGAGTCTGAACTCAAGATTGGAATATCATCCCCCCTGTCTCCAATATCCCCACATCCCCTTTTCTTACACTGGGTGCTCGGTTTTGTGTAAGAAGGGAGATAAGGGGATGAGGGAGATGATGGAGATGCGTTTTGGGGAGGGCCGGGGAGGGGGGCCAGAGTGCAGAGTGCAGAGCGCGGAGTGGGGGAGGGTAGTTGCCCGCCCTGGTAAACGAAAGTCCATAGGAACATGAGTGACGCCTGCGACGTGGTGCTGGGGCTGAGCGGCGGGGTGGACTCCTCGCTGGCCTGCGCGATGCTGCTGGAGCAGGGGCTGCGCCCGCTGGCGGTGACCTTCCGCTTCCAGCCCTGCGACGACGACGCCGCCGGAAGCTGCTGCGGGGCCGGGGCGGTGCGACTGGCCGCCCGGGTGGCCGCCCGGCTGGGAGTGGAGCACCGGGTGGTGGACCTGCGGGCCGAGTTCGAACGGCTGGTGCTGGCCCGCGCCTGGCAGCAGTACGCCGCCGGGCGCACCCCCAACCCCTGCGTCGACTGCAACCGCCTGCTGCGCTTTCCCGCCCTGGCCCGGCTGGCCGACGAGCTGGGCGCCCCCTGGCTGGCCACCGGCCACCACGCCCGGCTGCGGCCGGGGACGGAGGGAGCGGGACTGCTGCGCGGGGCCGATACCGGCAAGGACCAGTCGTACTTCCTCTACGGCGTGGAGCCGGCCCTGCTGGCCCGCTGCCGCTTTCCCGTGGGCGGGCTGCACAAGGAGGAGGTGCGCCGCCGGGCCGCCGCGCTGGGACTGGAGACGGCCGGGCGGCCGGACAGCCAGGACCTGTGCCTCGACCACCAGGGCCTGGGCCCGGGCGAGCTGCTGCGCCTGCGCTTCCGGGGCGAGCGGCGCCCGGGCGAGATAGTCGACGAGCAGGGCCGGCCCCTGGGCCGGCACGGCGGGGTGCACCGCTTCACCATCGGCCAGCGCCGGGGGCTGGAGCTGGCGCTGGGACGGCCGGCCTGGGTGTGCGCCCTGGACGCCGGCGCCGCCCGGGTGACGGTGACCTGCGATCCCGGGCGCCTGCTGGCCGGCGGGCTGGTGGCCGGCCGGGTAAGCTGGCTGGACGGGGAGCGGCCCCGGGACTGGTTCGCCGCCGCGGCCCGCATCCGCTACCGGCACGCCGCCGTGCCCTGCCGGGCGCGGCTGGAGGGCGAGCGGCTGGAAGTGCGCTTCGCAGAGCCGCAGCGGGCCGTCACCCCCGGCCAGGCGCTGGTGCTCTACCGGGACGACCGGGTGCTGGGCGGCGGCACCATAGAGAGCGAGGTGCGGCCGTGAGCGCCCGGGCCCTGGTGCTGCTCTCGGGCGGGCTCGACAGCCTGCTGGCGGCGCGGCTGCTGCTGGAGCAGGGGATAGACGTCACCGGGGTGAACTTCGTTACGCCCTTCTTCACCGGGCGCGGGCGGGAGGGCCGCTGGCCGGAGCGGGCGGCGCGGGCGCTGGGGTGCGAGCTGCGGGTGGTGGCCCTGGGGGCGGACTACGTCGAGATGCTGCGCGCTCCCCGGCACGGGCGCGGCCGGGGCATGAACCCCTGCGAGGACTGCCACGGGTTCATGCTGCGCCGGGCGGGCGAGCTGCTCGAACGGGAGGGGGCCGACTTCGTGGCCAGCGGCGAGGTGCTGGGACAGCGGCCCAGGTCGCAGCGGCGCCGCTCGCTCGAGCGCATCGCCGCCGAGTGCGGCCTGGGCGACCGGCTGCTGCGGCCGCTCAGCGCCCGCCTGCTGGAGCCCACCCGGCCGGAACGCCAGGGGCTGGTGGATCGCGAGCGGCTGCTGGACATCCGCGGCCGCTCCCGCAAGCGCCAGCTCGAGCTGGCCGCCCGCTGGGGGCTGACGGAGTTTTCCGCCCCGGCCGGCGGCTGCTCGCTGACCGACCCGCACGTGTCGCGCCGCCTGCGCGACCTGTTCGAGCTGGGGCCGGAGCCGGCCAACGCCGCCCTGCGCCAGTGCCTGTCCGGGCGCCACTTCCGCCTGCGGCCCGACCTCAAGGCGGTGCTGGGGCGCAACCAGGCCGAGTGCCAGCGCCTGGAGCGCCTGGCCGGCCGGCGCCTGGTCATGGAGCCGGTGACGGTGCCCGGGCCGCTGCTGGTGGCCAGCGGGCGGGCCACGGCGGCCGAGCGCGAGCTGCTGGGCCGGCTGCTGCTCGGCTACACCGGCAAGGCGCGCGGGCGGACGGAAATCGCCTGGCGGCAGGGGACGGAAAGCGGGCGGCTGGCGGTGGACGAGCCGCTGCCCGCCGGCCAGGTGCGGCAGCTGGAGATCTGAGATCACCGCTGGGCGGGGTGCCATCCCCAATATCCCCACATCCCCTTTTCTTACACCGGGTGTTCGGCCTGGTGTAAGAAAGGAGATAAGGGGATGAGGGAGATGATGGAGGTGCGTTGGGGGATGGATGGGGAGGGGGGCCTGGGGGGAGCTGTCCGCGCGGCCAGTCCGGCCGGGCAGAGACTTCAGGCCGCGTCCGCTCCGTGCTATCATCCCGGCAGGGAGAGACGGTGTGAGAGGCGACGACCTGGAAAGGTACTCCCGGCAGATCATGCTCGAGGAGCTGGGCGAGGCCGGGCAGGAGCGCCTGGGCCGGGCGGCGGTGCTGGTGGTGGGTTGCGGGGCGCTGGGCTCGGCGCAGCTCGGGCTGCTGTGCCGGGCCGGGGTGGGCCGGCTGCGCTTCATAGACCCCGACCGGGTGGAGCTGGGCAACCTGCACCGGCAGCTGCTCTACGACGAGCGCGACGTCGCCGCCGGCCGCCCCAAGGCGGAGGCGGCCGCCGCGCACCTGGCGGCGGTGAACTCCGGCGTGGTGCTGGAGCCGCTGGTGGAGCGGGCCGGCCCCGGCAACATCGCCGGGCTGCTCGCCGGCATGGACCTGGTGCTAGACGCCAGCGACGACCTGCGACTGCGCTACCTGCTCAACGACGCCTGCGTGCGCGCCGGGCTGCCCTGGCTCTACGGCGGGGTGGACGGCGCCGGCGGCATGCTGCTCGCCGTGGAGCCGGGCCGGGGCCCCTGCCTGCGCTGCCTGTGGCCCGACCCGCCCGCGCCCGCCGGCCCGCCGCCGGTGTTTCCCCCGGCCCCGGTGCTGGTGGGCGCGCAGCAGGCTGCCCTGGCGCTGCGCCGGCTGGCCACGGGAGAGCCGCTGCCGGGCCGTCTGCTGCTGCTCGACGCCTGGCAGGCGAGCTGGCGGGCGCTGCAGGTGGAACGCGACCCGCACTGCCGCTGCTGCGGGGCCCGGCGCTTCGATTTCCTTCCCGGCGGCAAGGTGCCCGATGCGGGTGACGGTTGACGGCGAGCGACGCGACCTGCCCGAGGGCACCAGCCTGGCCGGGCTGCTCGAGCTGCTGGGCGAGCCGGCGGACGGTCGCCACCTGCTGGTGGAAATCAACGGCCGCTTCGTCCACCCGCGCGACTATGCCGGGTGCACCCTGCGCGAGGGCGACCGGGTGGAGATCGTCTACCCGGCCTTCGGCGGCTGAAGCCAGGCGGCCGCCAGCTCTTCGGCCCGGGCGCGGTCGGCTCCCTCGAGCCAGTGGATGTGCACCCCGCGCCGCTCCATGCGCCGGAACCAGGTGCGCTGGCGGCGGGCGAAGGCGCAGATGGCGGTGTGCAGCTTTGCAAACAGCTCCCGGCGGGAGGGGATGGCGCCCTGCAGGAAGCGGGTGACGAAGCGGTACTCCAGCCCCAGGGAATCGAGCCGGCGGGCCGGGACCCCGGCGGCGAGCAGTCGCTCGACCTCCTCCACCAGGCCGTTTTCCAGGCGCCGGGACAGGCGCTCGGCGATGCGCCGGCGCAGCTCCCCGGGCGGGTAGCTCACCCCCAGCACCAGCGGGCGCAGCTCGGGCAGGGGCGCCGGCCGGCGCTCGCCCGGGTGCAGGGCGATCTCGATGGCGCGGATGGTGCGCCGGCGGGTGTCGGTGTCGATGTCGGCCGGCAGGCGCGGGCCCAGCTCCGCGGCCAGGCGCCGCAGGGCGTCTTCCGGCAGCGCTTCCAGCTCGGCGCGCAGGGCGCGGTCGGGCGGGGCCTCGGCCAGCGGGTAGCGCAGCAGCACCGCCTCCAGGTACAGGCCGCTGCCTCCCACCATGACCGGCAGCACCCGGCGCCGGCGCAGGTCGTCCAGCACCCGCCGGAAGTCGCGCTGGTAGTGGTAGATGCTGTAGAGCCGGTCCAGGCCGGCGACGTCGATGAGGTGGCAGGCCACCGCCGGGCCGCCCCGGGTGTATTCCTCGCGGTCCTTGCCGGCGCCGATGTCCAGCTCGCGGTACACCTGGCGCGAGTCGGCGCTGACGATCTCGCCGCCGAAGCGGCGGGCGAGATGCACCCCCAGGGCCGTCTTGCCCGAGGCGGTGGGACCGAGCACCACCAGCAGGTTGTCGCCGGGGCCGGACATGGGCGGGAGTGTAGTACCAAACGGCCGGCGGCTGGATAAAAAAGTGGGCAAACCTCACCCCCGCGCGGATCTCGACTCCACCGGCTGCCGCTTTCCAATGTGGAGAGGGGCACCGGGGAGCGGGGTGGGGCCGCGGTTGAGATCCGCCCGGATCTTCCGTACCATGTGATCAGCGGGGTGAATGGAGGTGGGCGATGTCCGGAAAGACTACTGGTTGCCGGTGGCTGCTGCTGCTGCCGGCGCTGTTGCTGGCGTGGCTCGCCGTCGCCGCCGGGCCGGCCGCCCCCGCCACCAGGAAGGCGGCCCGGCAGGGGCCGGTGCGCAGCGGCCCGGCCGCCTACTACCCGCTGGTGGACCGGCTGCAGCCGGGCGAGCGGGTGACGGTGCTGGAGAAAAAGCCGCGCTGGTTGAAGGTGCGCACCCCGCGCGCCCGGCAGGGCTGGGTATCGGTGAAGCTGTTTACGGCACCGGCGCCGGCACGCGGCTACCAGAAGCTGCTGCGCGACCGCGGCCTGGAGGGAACCTCGGTGAGCGTGGTCACCCTGGCCGGGCGCGGCCTGGACAGCGGCGCCGGCGGGGTGCCGGCGGCGGGCGGGCTGGTGCGCGAGTGGCTGGTGCAGGGCGGCTTCCGTCCCGAGGGGCTGGGCGATTTTCTCGAGCGGCTCAAGCCGCGTAGCTGCCCGCGGGCGCTGCAGGCGCTGGGCGCACCCCGGCAGTGGGCCAGCAGCCAGGAGGCCTTCGAGGCGGAGCGCCGGCTGGGCGAGGCGGCCGCCCTGCGCCTGCTGGGCGGCAGGAAAGTGATCACCCGGCCGGAGCTGGACGACTACCTAAACAAGGTGGGCACGGCGGTGGCGGTGGCCTCGGAGCGCTACGACGTGCCCTGGAGGTTCGTGCTCTTCGAGCAGGGGCAGCCGCGCCTGCTGGCGCTGCCCGGCGGGGTGGTGCTGCTCAGCACCGGGCTGCTCGGGCGCCTGGAAGACGAGGCCGAGCTGGCCGGGCTGCTGGCCCACGCAGTGGCCCGGGTGGTGCTGGACCAGGGGGTGAAGGAACTCGAGGGGCGCCTGCCGGCGCAGGGCGCCGGGCTGGAGCAGGCCGCCGGGCTGGTGCTGGAGATCGCCGGCCGGGCCGGCCGCCGGGAAGACGTCGACCGGCTGGCGGCGGCGCTGTGCGCCTGCGCCGGCTACGACCCGCGCGGCCTGGTACGGGTCATCGAGCGCCTGCCGGAGCTGTGGGGACAGGAGCCGGGGGAGGCCCGCGCCCGGGCCCGGCGGCTGGAGCGGCGGATCGAGAAGGCCGGGCTGCGCGGCGGGGCGGTGCTGCGGGAGAGGTTCCTGGTGAAGGCGCGGTGAGGCAGGTGTTTCTTGACTAGCGCCGTCGCTTGGCGCAATAATCACCCGAGATGAATAGACCAGGGAAGAAAACCGGGGTGTGGTCGCTGGTGTTTGCGCTGGTGCTGCCGCTTGGCGGCTGCGCGGGCGCGCCGCCCAACCCGGACGTGGTGGAGAAGTCGGTCGTCGCCAGGGCCGGCAAGTCCAAGTACGACGGCGAGCCGGTGACCTCCAGCTCCATCGCCATCTACCTGGCCGAGCTGGCGCTGCGCGAAAAGGGCGTCGAGGGCGGGGACCGCAACGTGATGGTGTCGTTCTGCGACGGGATCTTCATTTTTAACGACGAGACGACCACCGAGAAGG
>QMME01000091.1 GCA_003647095.1 Deltaproteobacteria bacterium | reverse complement strand
GTGGATTTTTTCCAAAACTGCAACCTGGTAAAGGGCTTTCGCCCAGTGGAACCCGAACCTGGAGGGCCACGATGAACAGAAGAGTTTCTGGCTTGTGGTTGGCGTCGCTCGGCGGGCTGTTGCTGTTCGGCCTGCTCGCCTGCGACACTGTCTATGACAGCAGCGTGGTGCAGAAATACACCGAGCTGCGCGGCACGGTGCGTATCCCGGCCGAACTGGCGCCGTTGCTGCCCAAGGAGGCGGCCGAGGGCGATACCATGCGGGCGGGACCTCCGGGCAACGACCCCGACAGCGCCTACGAGCTGCCGCTCATCGAGGCCGATGCCCCGGCGCTGGTGGTGAAGGGCGAGATATCCGCCTACTACACCGGTGGCTCGGTGGGGCCGCACACCACCTGGTTCATGTTCCAGGTCAACAAGAAATCATCGTTGACTCTCAAGTGCGACTGGGAAAACTCCGCCCAGGACGGCTTCGTACCCATCCTCTACGAGGTCAAGAAGGGCAGCAATCTGCTTGACTTCCTGATGTGGGACCTGTCGGGGATTGCTCCCATCAACCTGACCTTCGTGGCCAAGCCCGACAGTGTCTACTTCCTGCGCTGGTTGAAATGGTACGAGACCTCCACTCCCACCGCCTACTCGCTTTCCTTCAGCGCCGTCTCCGGCACGGTGGTGGGGCGCATCCTCATCGGTGCCTACGCCGACAGCGAGCCCTTCAAGATTGTCCCCGCCAACTACGCCAACGACGACGACCCGGAAGGCACCGAGGATGCCGGCAAGCCCAAGTACCCGGTAGGCGGCACTACCGCCACCGGCCTGAAGGTGGACGAGGGCACCTGTGACGAGGACGGCAACTGCGATCTGGTCGGCTGGTTCGACGGACTGCTGATTCCCGTCACCCAGTGCCAGAGCGCGGCCGACTGCGTACCTCCCATCTGCAAGGACATGATCGGCTACGACAAGAACCTGACCCTCGACGATCCCATGTGCGCTCCTTCGGAGTGCGTATCGGGATACTGCGCCTACCACATCGTGGCGGTTGCCGACAACGACGGGGGCAACACCCTGAACTTCGCCAGTGACGGACCGCCCACCACTGCCGATTTCATCACCGGCACGGTCACCCAGGTGCCCAGCAATCGCGTCGATTTCTCCAAGGGCTGGAAGCTCTACACCATGGGTGAAATCCGCATCGACAGCACCGTACCCGACGCCGACTTCGACGGGGTCATGAGCGGCGACCAGGACGGCGACGGCCTGCCCGATGACAACTGCCCGGATCTGTACAACCCCGGCCAGGCGGACGCCGACGGCGACGGCGTGGGTGACCTGTGCGACAATTGCCCGGATACCCCGAACCCCGACCAGGCCAACACCGACGGCTACGAGCTGGGCGACGCCTGCAACGATGCCCGCGATCCGGACGGCGACGAGGTCGAGAACGAGTACGACGTGGAAGACGAAAGCCATCTTCCCGACAACTGCCCGGACGTGGCCAACGCCGACCAGGCCGACCTCGACAACGACGGCCTGGGCGATGCCTGTGACGCCGATATCGATGCCGACGGGATCCCCAACGACACCGGTGTCGACAACTGCCCCAACGTGGCCAACGCCGACCAGGCCGACGCCGATGGTGACGGCATCGGCGATGCCTGCGACAACTGCCGCGGTGACCTGAGCAGCTGCCTGGGTACGGTCGTTCTCGACCGGGCCTACGACAATCCGCGCGACGAGTTCGCCGCCAAGTGGGATGCCTGCGAGCGAGTGGCCACCATGACGGCTGCCGAGTGCGACAGTCTCAACGAGACCTGTCTGACGGCGAGCTGCTCCGATTGCCATCCCAACGGGGCCGATTGCTATGCCCAGGCGCACTGCAACAAGTCCGACGTCAACGCCTGCGAGCAGCAGTACCAGCGCTGCATCAACCTCTGCGACACCTATCCCAATCCCCGCGAAGACCTGCAGCAGGACTGCTATGACGACTGCGAGTCCCAGCGTAACTCCTGCGTGGGCAGCGGCGGCTGCGATCGCGAGGTCTACGATCGCTGCACCATCTGCAGCAACCTCTGCCAGGAACAATGCGCCGGTTTCCTGGCTTACTGCCAGGCCAACGGGGCCGTGTGCAGCGGAGGCTCCTGCTCCACCGCCAATCCCGACCAGCAGGACTCCGACGTCGACGGCCTGGGTGATGCCTGCGATGCCGACGACGACAACGACGGCATAGCCGACGCCGACGAGGTGGCCGGCTGCGAACTGGTGGCCAACGGCAGCGACGACAGCGACGGCGACGGGGTGCCCGACGAGTGCGACAACTGCCCCGAGGACGCCAATGGTCCCGAACGCGGTCCCGAGAACCAGGTCGACAGCGACGGTGACGGCTTCGGTGATTTGTGTGACATCTGCCCGCAGGTCGAAGACGACCAGACCGACAGCGACGGTGACGGCCTGGGCGATGCCTGCGACCCGGACGACGACAACGACGGTGTATGCGATCCCGGCGAGACCGGAAGCGATTGCACCGGTTCCGATATCTGCCCCACCAATCCCGATCCGCGGCCCAGCTGTACCGACAACAGCGACTGCGAAGCGGCCGGTGGCGTTTGCACCGCCGGCATCTGCGTCGAGCAGAGCGACAAGGACGGTGACGGTGTGGGTGATGCCTGCGACAACTGCCCGGATGACGCCAACGCCGACCAGCTCGACAGCGACGGCGACGGGCTGGGAGATGTCTGCGACAACTGCCCGCTGGTGGAAAACCCCGAGCAGGAGAACAGCAATGCTCCCTTCACGGCCTGCGACGACGAGAATCCCTGTACCAGCGGCACCTGCGTGGACAACATCTGCGTGAGCAACTGCCCCACCTGCGGCAGCTGCCCGGCCGGCACCGAGTGTGACGGCACTTACTGCATGCCCGCCGGCACCCACAACCTCCTCGGCGACGCCTGCGACCCGGACGACGATGGTGACGGCCTGTGCGATCCCGGGGTGGTCAACCCGGCCTGCAGCGGCTCGGACAACTGCCAGGCGCTGTACAACGCCGACCAGACCGACAGCGATGGCAACGGGGTGGGCGATGCCTGCGACGTCGACAGCGACGGCGACGGCATCCTCGACGGCAACGATATCTGCCCGCAGATTCCCACCCGGCTGTGCAGCGCGCTCAGCCCCTGCGGGGCCGGCGAGGGTACCTGCGAGGTGGTCTCGCAGACTCCTACCGATCAAGGCGGTTGCGTCGAGGTTACCCGCTGCAGCCAGCACCTGGACAGCGACGGCGACGGCCTCGGTGACATCTGCGATCCCTGCCCCAACAACACCGCGGCCGGCAACGACGACAGCGACGGTGACGGCATGGGCGACGGTTGCGGTGACAACTGTCCGGCCGATGCCAACACCGTGGCCTGCACCTCGGACACCGACTGCACCCTGGCCGGGCCCTTCGATGCCTGCGTGTTCAACTCGCGCGTCTACGACGAGGCCAACGGCGTGGACGTGGTCAGCGGCTACTGCGTCGGCCAGCTCGATACCGACGGCGACGGCCACGGAGATGCCTGCGACAGCGACGATGACAACGACGGTACCGACGACGCCACCGACAACTGCCCGCTGCTGCCCAACGCCGACCAGGCCGACGAAGACGAAGACGGCCTGGGCACGGCCTGCGACAACTGCCCGGCAGTGGCCAACCCCGACCAGGCCGACACCGACGGCGACGGCTTGGGCGATGCCTGCGACGACGACAGCGATGACGATGGCATCCTCGACGACGGTGACAACTCGGGCACGGCAGGAGACAATCCCTGCAGCGGCGGCGCCGTACTCAACTGCGACGACAACTGCCCGCTGGTGAGCAACGCCGACCAGGCGGATGCCGATGGAAATGGTATCGGTGATGCCTGCGAGGAAACCGGCGAGGTGCAGACCGACTTCCTGGAACAGGAAGACAATGATTATCCCAACTACCAGATGATCGGTGAGGTGATGCCGGGTTATGTCTACCGCATCACCGGCCTGCTGGAGAGCACCGGCAACGACGGCAGCTTCTTCACCGGCGACGGCGATCTGTTCCTGGTCATCGCCCAGAGCGACGGCGTGCTCACCGGCACCCTGAACTTCCCCGAGGGCAACCAGGACTATGACGTGCTCATGCTCGATCCCAATACCGGCTCCTGGCTGGATACCAGCGGCGCCAGCACATCACGACCCGAGCATACCCAGGTTAGGGTGACCGCCGGACAGCCGGTGATCTTCTGGGTGGCAGGCTGGGAAGGCGACCCCGGCGTCTATACCCTGGACATCTCCTATTACTTCGTGCGCGAGGTGGAGCCCAACGACAGTGGTTCAACCGCGCAGGACCTGGGGACATTCAGTGATGGTTACGCCGTTACCATCATTGGAGACATCGCCCTGACCGGAAACGACGGCAGCTCCTGGACCGGCGACGTGGACCTCTTCGTTATCTGGCCCGACGCGAACGGCAAGATGAGCTATAACCTGCAGTGGGACGACCAGAGCCCCAACTCCGATTACGACATCGTCCTGATAGACGGAACGACTGGTTCGGCAATTGACGGTTATGCCGGTGCCACTGCCAACCGTCCGGAGGCAGCCACGGACGTGGCGGTATCGGCAGGCGTCCCCTACCTGTTGCTGATAGCCGGCTGGGACGGTGGTCCCGGTGGCTACCAGAGCTTCATCTCTTTCACCGCCGACTGACGGGTAACTGGCGATGAGAAGCGATATTGAAGGAGGCCCAAAGTGAGACGGAACAACGTATCGGCCCTCAGGTTGCTCCTGGCCGTTCCGCTTATGCTGGCCCTGGCCCTGCCCGCCCTGGCGGCGGAACAGACCGGCAAGCTCAACGGCACCGTCTACGACCCGGACGGGGTTCCCCTGGCCGGAGTGACGGTGACCATCTCCAGTAACGTATTGATGGGCAAGCGCCGCACCCAGACGGCGGAGGACGGCAGTTTCCTGTTCTTCGGCCTGCCCCCCGGCAAGTACACCATCGAGATCGAGCAGTCGGGATTCATGCCCTTCCGGCAGGAAAACGTCACCATCAACATCGGTGGCACCGCCAGCCTGGACATCCTGCTGGAATTGCCCACTGCCGAGGAGACGGTGGTGGTCACCGCCAAGCGCCCGGTGGTGGACAAGGAAAAGACCAACCTGGGCCAGAACTTCGACGACGAGTTCCTGGAAGAGGTTCCCGTGGGTCGCAGCTACCAGAGCGTGGCCCAGCTGGCACCCGGCGTCGTCGGCGGCGGCAACCCCAACGTTCACGGCGGCTCGCTGTACTCCAACCAGTTCCTCATCGACGGCATCAACACCACCGACCCGGCCACCAACACCTTCGCGCTCAACCTCAACTACGACGCCATCAAGGAGACGCAGATTCTCACCGGCGGCCTCGATGCCGAGTACGGACAGGCCTCCGGCGGCATCATCAACGTGGTCACCAAGAGCGGCGGCAACGAGTTCCACCTGGATACCTCCTTCTACATCACTCCCAACTGGCTGCGCCTGCGCGACGACTTCGACGAGGGCCAGGGCTCGGAGAACACCTACCAGTTCAACGTCAACGCCGGCGGCCCCATCTTCAAGGACAAGCTGTGGTACTATGCCTCGGTGCAGCTGGACTACAGCAAGAGGTTCATCAGCCCCACCGAGGATTTCTTCGATCCCACCAACCCCGACAAGCTGCAGCACCCGCCGCGCAAGTGGTGGAGCGTCTTCTACATGGGCAAGCTGACCTGGCAGGTGACCGACAAGCACAAGGTAACCGCCATGATCACCGGGGACCCGGCCTGGATCGAGAACACGCTGCAGAGTCCCACGCTGGCGGCCGAGCCCGAGGAGAAGCGTTTCCAGTTCGGCGGTTTCTACACCCTGGCCTGGGAGGCGCTGTGGTCGAAGAACATCTTCCAGCGCACCCAGCTGGGCCTGACCTTCTCGGGCATGAAGCAGGAACCCATGTCCGGCTGCACCGATGTCGACAACCCCGACTGCCGGGCCCACTCCGACAGCGCCACCGGGTTGACCTGGGGCAACTACTCGCGCAACTCGCTCGACCACCGCTACCGGCTGCAGTTCGATACCGCCTTCACCTACTACCTGGACGACTTCCTGGGTGACCACGAGTGGAAGGCGGGAATCAACTTCGCCCGCACCTGGTTGGACTTCTCCTACGAGTACCCCGGCGGAGGCTCCTACCAGGACCAGAACGGCCAGCCCTACCGCTTCACCCAGCTGGTGCCCGATCCGGAAACCGGGGAACTCAAGCCCTACTACTACGAGAACAAGGGCTACGTGATGGGCATCTTCCTGCAGGATTCCTGGAAGATCCTCAAGACCCTGACCTTCAAGCCCGGCATCCGCATCGACTGGGTGCAGTCCGAAGGTGAGTCCGGCGACGTCATCATCGAGTACACCACTACCAGCCCGCGCATCAACTTGGTCTGGGACGCCACCGGCGACGGCAAGACGGTGGTCCGGGCCGGCTACAACCGCTACGTGGATCCCTCCTGGTTCAACGTCTCCGGCTTCCTGGGTAACCGCGGCATGTGGACCCGCACCTACGAGTACAACCCGGCCACCAACAAGTACGACATCCTCTACCAGGAATCGAACAACCCCGACGCTCCACCCACCGTCATCGGTTCCAAGAACAACACCGCCCCGCACGCCGACGAGTTTTCCATCCAGGTGGAGAGGGAGCTGTTCACCGACTTTTCCCTGGCGGTCAACGGCCTCTACCGCGAGTTCAAGTACCTGTTCGAGGATGCCGAGGCCAACCTGATCTGGAACCAGGACGGCACCGATGTCATCGGCTACAAGAACGGCCAGGAGACCTACATCTGGCAGCCACAGAACCCGCGCGAGGCCTGGCGTCGCTACTGGGGCTTCGAGATCGTTGCCCGCAAGGCCTTCAGCGACAACTGGCAGATGAACGCCTCCTACACCTACTCCCGCTCCGAGGGCGCGCCGGACACCTACTGGACATCCTACCTCGACAACCCGCGCCAGGATCCCTACTACTGGAGCTGGAGCTCCTACGACCGGCGCCACGTGCTCAAGATCGACGGCTCCTACCACCTGCCCTACGGTGTGGAAGTGGGTGCCAGTATCTGGTGGGCCACCGGTTATCCCTACTCCAAGTACTTCAAGGACAACTACTATGGCTCCTACGTCCTCTACCACACCTCGCGCGGCTACGATCCCGACCATCCCGACAACATGTACTGGAACCGCCTGCCCGATACCATGAACATCAACCTGCGCGTGGTCTGGGATCTCAAGGAGCTGACCGGCCAGCAGATCGACATCATCGGCGACATGTTCAACGTGCTGCACCTGCGCTACAAGACCGATCTGGAGACCTCGGCCTACCCGCCGGGCAGCCCGCGCGAGTACGGCAAGTATTACGGCATGACCGACGGCTTCAGCGCCCGGCTGGGCTTGCGTTACCGCTACTAGCCCGGCGGCTGTAGACAATGACGAAAACCGCCCTCTCCCCCCGGAGGGCGGTTTTTTTGTTGCCTGCCTGGTGGCGTTGTGCTAGGTACACGCCCCGCGGCCGGTAACTGCCGGCCCGGGAGGAGATGCCCAGGTGGTGGAACCGGTATACACGTACGTTTGAGGGGCGTATGGGGAAACCCTTGCGGGTTCGAGTCCCGCCCTGGGCACTGGCAAGCACGGGCCCGCCGGAGCAATCAGGCGGGCCTGGTGCTTTCTTGCAAAGCCGGCCTTCATTGGATATTCTCACTGGCATGTCTTGCGGTGCAGGAATCCTGCTCCTGGCCCTGGTGAGCCTGACCGGACCGGCCGCTGCCGCCGGCCCGGGAGGTGGAGAACTGCTGGCCCAGGTCTTCGAGGTGTCCCCGGCCAAGAAGAAGGAGGCGGCGGGACAAAAACAGCCCCTTCCGGCTGCTGCCAAGAAACAGCAGATAAATAGTGAAGAAGACCTGTGGCGTGAAGATACCGGCAAGAAGACGAAAGGCGGCCGGAAGAAAACCGGACCGACCGGCGACGGGGAAGACGTGGTCGAGGAGGAAGTTTCTGAAGAGGAGGTTCCCGAAGAAGAGGTTCCCGAGGAGGAAACTCCCGAAGAAGGGAGTCCTGCTGATGATTGGCAGGAGGAGGGTACGGATTCCGGTGCCGCAGACGAAGGCACCGGCGAGCAGGACCAGGGCCCGGGGAGCGAACCGGAGCCGGAGTATCCCACGGGTCCGGTGATGACCGGTCCCAACGGTGAACCGCTGCCCGTTCCTGCGGCTGCCGGCCAGGCCGGTGCTTCGGCCGGCAAGAAGACCGCCGGCCCGGTGGAGAAAGCCGCTCCGCCGACCGTTCCGGAGAAAACCGGCACTACGGTGGCCGGTGGACAGGAGCCGGCAGGCGCTGGCGCGGGAACCATCATTCGCTATCCTTCCGGTACTCCGGAAGACCTGGAATCCCTCTGGCAACGCCGGCTGCTGCATCGCTCCCAGCACGACTTCGAGTTGGCGCGCCAGGACCTGGAAGAATTCGTAGCCCTGCAACGCGAACTGGACATCGGCAACATGCCGGCTCACGCCCTGGTGCTGCTGCGCCAGGCGGCCGCTGCCGAACAGGCCAAGGACCGGCAGCAGGCCCGCAAGTTGCTCCAGGCGGCCCTGGTCGTTGCCACCGACTTGCCCCGTGTTCACCTGCGGCAGGCCTGGTATTCCTTCAGGGATGCACCCCTGAAACCGGGTCCGGTCTTTCACCAGCTGGGACGTGCCATTTCCGCCGCCTGGAGCAACCGCCTGTGGTTGAATCGCTTCCTGGTGAACCTGGTTGTGGGGGTACTGCTGGCCCTGGTACTGGCCGGCGGCGTTTTCCTGGCCGTGCAGTTCGTTCGTTACCTCAGGTTTTTCTTCCATGATTTTCACCACTTGTTTCCCCGGGGGGTGGCCCGGATTCAAAGCGGCTTGCTGGCAGTGCTGCTGTTGCTGCTGCCGCTGTTGTTTCACCTGGGACTGGTGGCGGTACTGTTTGTTTTCGCCCTGATCGGCTGGTTGTACCAGCAACGACGGGAACAGGTATTGACCATGGTGGTGGTGCTGGTGCTGGGAATCTCTCCGTTCGCCGTGCGCTGGCTGGCCCAGGGCTTGCAGGCTCCGGGCAGCCTGTCTGCCGATCTCTATGCCGTGGCCCGGGGATCGGCCCCGCTGGAGAGTCGGCAACGGTTGCGGTCCTACCTGGCTGCGCACCCCGACGATGCCCGGGTACTGGCCGTGCTGGGCGGGTACTACAAACGCGCCGGGCGCTATGAGCAGGCAGAACGATTACTGCGCCGAGCCCATCAGGCACGTCCCTCCTCGGAACTGATAACGAACAACCTGGGCAACGTGCTTTTCCTGAAACGCGACGTGGACGGAGCCATCAAGCTCTACGACGAGGCCATCAGGTTGCAACCGGCGACGATAGAGGCCTATTACAATCTGAGCCGAGCCTATTATGCAAAGCTGGACCTGGAGAAAGCCAAGGAACATCGCCAGGCGGCCGCCCGGTTGGGTGAAAAGCGGGTGCGTCGGTGGCAAAAGCAGGCGGCCTCCGGCCTGGCGCGCTTCGCCGTGGTGGACATCGCCGCTCCGGATGACTGGCTGGCGGCCTACCTGCACCCCGAAGACGACAAGCAGGTCAAGCGGGCGGCCGAGGTGATGTGGAGAAGCTGGGGAGGGTTGGGCAGCACCGGTGGTTTCCCCTTCGTGGCCGGAGGTTTCGTCCTGCTGTTGTTGTTGTTGCAGGTACTCAAGGAGCGCTGGCAGTTGTCGTTGCCCTGCGTGCGCTGCGGCCGCCCGGTGTGCCGGCGCTGCGACAGCGACCTGCCCGATCGGAATTCCTGTGGCCAGTGCTTTCACGCTTTCCGTCAGCGTGAAGGAGTGGATGCCCGGGCCCGCATCGAGAAGGAAATACAGATTCGACAGCGTCGCCGCCGCCTGGAACGCCTGTCCCGACTGTTCAGTTTCATGGTTCCCGGGATGGGCCAGTTACTCGTCGACAAGACCATTCGCGGCTTCACTATCATGGTCTTTTTCTCGCTGGCGTTGATGCAGGTGCTGACCAAGGGAGGCCCCATGGTCGATACCAATGCCGTGGGTGTGGCCCTGAATTGGTCGTGGATTGCGGTTATCGGGGCGCTGGCGCTCGTGGCCTATACCTGGGCATTGCTAAGCGCTTTTCGCCAGGGTTCCTGACCGGGGACGGGCAAAGGCGCAAGGAGGATCGCCGTCATGGCGCTTAATGGCACCCTGAAGGATTTCGGCATAGCCGACATCTTCCAGCTGATCAGTCACCAGTCGAAGACTGGGGTTTTGCACCTGAATTCCAAGGACGAGGAAGTACACATTTCTTTCGTGAACGGTGACGTGGTCAGCGCCGAGAGTACCACGCGCAAGCACAAGGACCTGCTCGGCTCCATGCTGGTGCGCTCCGGGGTAATCAGCGAGCAGGTGCTGGAAAGTGCCCTGGAGCAACAGAAGCGTACCCTCAAGCGCCTGGGCAATATCTTGCTGGAGCAGGGAGCGGTCAGCCTGGAGGATCTCAAGGAACTCACCCGCCTGCAAACCACGGAGACCATCTACAAGCTGTTCAACTGGGAATCGGGAACTTACGCCTTCGAGGCGCAGGAAGTGGACTACGACAGCGAGACCGTTGAACCCATCCGCAGTGAAAACATCCTCATGGAAGGCTTCCGGATGGTCGATGAGTGGCCCATGGTGCGCAAGGTCATCACTTCCTACGAGATGACCTTCAAGCGGGTCAAGAAACTGACCGCTGCCGCAGGGGATGAAAGCGTCGACGATGAAATAGATGCCGCCTTCGATGGCATGATGGGAGGCGAGGGTGACGCCGTTCCGGCCGGAATGGGTGCCAACGAGGTCAAGGTCTACGGGTTGGTGGAGGAAGGGCGCACCGTCCAGCAGATTATCGATCTGTCCCGGCTGGGAGAGTTCGAGACATGCAAGGCCTTGTTGAACCTGCTCAACCAGGGGTACCTCAAGGTCGACGCCCTGCGCAAGCCGGTGGCCGGGGAAAAGCCGGGCCGGCGAGTGCGTGGCTGGTCACTGGGGGCACTGGTGGCGCAGGTGGTCACCACGGTGGTGATACTCGGAGTGGTCTACCTGTTGGTGCAATCCGTGGATTTTCTGGATCTGATCGATCCCCAGGAGGGTCGAACCTTCCACGATCCCGCCGCCCGGGAGTTGATCGACCTTTCCCACAGTCGACGCTTGCAACGGGCCATAGAGGTTTATCGCCTGGAGCAGGGTCATATTCCCACCCGGCTCGACGAACTGGTCCAGGAGAAGCTGGTGCGGGAATCGGCCTTGAGCTTTCCCTGGCGCCAGCAGCGGGTCTACGTGCGCCGGGATGGCAGCTATCGCCTGCTGCGTCCTTTCGAATGAAGGCCATCATGTCGGTCGCGCCTGATAACGGCAGCACCCCCGGGCAGGAACTGGAGATTTCCTTCGCGGAAAACGGCCTGTTACGGGCTGTCTGCGGCCCGGCCGATGCTCACCTGCGACTGCTGCAGCGGGAACTGGGAGTGCGCCTGGCGCATACCGGTTCAGGAATCACTATTCGTGGAGATGCCACCAGGTGCCGCCGGGCCTGGAGCCTGCTGTCGCAACTGGGTGAGGTTGTTCGCCAGGGTCGTAGCCTCTATGCCTCCGACGTCGAACAGGCCATCCGGATCATCATCCAGGACGACCAGGTGAAACTCACGGAGATTTTCCTGGACACGGTGCTGGTGTCGAGCCGGCGCCGCCCGGTAACGCCCCTGGGACTGGGACAGAAACGCTACATCGACGCCCTGCGCAGGCACGACGTGGTTTTTGCCATCGGGCCGGCCGGTACCGGAAAGACCTACCTGGCCATGGCCATGGCCGTGGCGGCCCTGCAGAAGCAGCAGGTCAGGCGCATCGTGATCACCCGCCCGGCGGTGGAGGCCGGAGAACGGCTGGGATTCCTGCCCGGCGATATGCTCGAGAAGGTAAATCC